>NZ_JBRKNW010000009.1:0-86819 GCF_053010325.1 Streptococcus sp. P25B114
TTTTGTTGCGACGTCTAGCGTCAAAAAGCCCTACGACTTAACAAGACACCTCTACTTTATCATAAAGAAAAAGTAGTGAGTACTTTCTCCCGTCGGAGATTTCCTCACTACTAATCTTAGTATGTTTTTGTTCAGAAAAAGTGACAACTTATAAATTAAAAAAGCTAGTCAATGCAGTTTCTTTTGAAGTAAAAATCGAAAAATCGTGTTATTTTTTCCTCTTATTCTCCTCATTATCTGACATTTTAGGTTAGAAACTGGCTCCTCCTGAAAAGAAATATCAAAAAAATAGCACCTAAAAATCGCATAAAATAGGCATTTTAAAGAATTTTTTCAACTTTTTTTGAAAAAATAAGAAAAAAGACTTGCCAAGTCTCCAAATTGATGATATACTGACAACATAAAGATAAATAAAAGTTGTCACTTATCAAGTAACGTTGCTGTTATTCATCTTTATAACCCAAAAATCGATTTTTACTATTTTTATCTAAAAGGAGAATTTATATGATTTGGTCACTTATTGTTGGTGGATTTATTGGAGCTATCGCTGGTGCGATTACGAAAAAGGGTGGTTCAATGGGTTGGATCGCGAACATTATCGCTGGTCTAGTCGGATCATCTGTTGGTCAAAGTTTGTTTGGTCACGGCGGTCCGAGCCTTGCAGGTATGGCCTTGTTCCCATCTATCCTTGGTGCGGTTATCGTTGTAGCAGTTGTATCCTTCTTCTTTGGCCGTAAGGGTTAATGAAACTAGAAAGAGGCCTCGATGTCTAAAGTAAAAAAAATACTGACTGCTAGCCTCTTATTGCTGGTCTTGCTCTTCCTCTTGCTGACTTCTTTGAAGTTTGCAGGAGGGGGCCATCTTCCAGCGGAGCTAGTAGCATGGATTCCTCAATGGCCTGTCCATCAGGTTGTCGCTCCCTTTCTCAATCCCCTTGCATTTTGGGGCTTGATAGGACTGGCAATTCTGACTGCGGTCCTGCTCCTGGTAGTCCTTTTCTACCCTAAGCGCTATGCAGAGATTAACCTCATCCAGGAAAATGGTGGCAGTCTTCTAATGAAAAAATCTGCTATCGAGTCCTATGTAGCGATCCTAGCAGAAGAATCTGGCTATATGAAATCTGCAAGTGCAACAGTTATTCCCTATAAGAAGCGTCTTAAAGTCAAGCTTGCGGGTGATTTTGCTAAAGCTGGCTCCCTTGGTGAGCAGACTAGTCTTTTGGAGAAAAGCATTCAACATGGTTTGCGTCAATTCTTTGGAATGGAGCAGCCTATCAACTTTACTGTTCTTGTCAAAGATGTTGCAAGCAGTAAACAGTCGCGTCCTTCTCGCGTAGAATAGAGGTGTACATGAAAACAGTCAATAAATGGACTCTTCCTCTAGTGGGAGGTGCCGTCGGTCTTGTATTATCTATCTTATTTCTGAGTCTTGGATTTTTCAAAACTCTCTTAGTCTTAGTTTTGGTTGCAATCGGAGTAGGTGTAGGCTTCGGCCTCCAGGAGACAGGTCTCTTGGAAAACTATTTCAATAAGCGCTATTAAGTTTAAATAGAATTTTATATTTTCGGAGGTCATTATGACAGAACAAAATACACAGGTAATAAATGGTGAATTGACCTATGCGGACAAGGTCATTGAAAAAATTGTTGGCTTAGCTTTGGAATCAGTAGACGGCTTATTGGCTGTGGATGGCGGATTTTTAGCTAACTTGAAGGATAAATTGGTCAACACTGAAAATGTCCGTTCAGGTGTAAATGTAGAAGTTGGGAAAAAACAGGTTGCAGTCGATTTGTCGATTGTAGCTGAATACCAAAAACATTTGCCGACTATCTATAAGGCTATCCAGACAGTTGTTGAGTCAGAAGTCAAGCGTATGACGGACTTGGAAGTTGTTGAAATCAACGTTGAAGTATCTGACATCAAGACGCGGGCTCAATTTGAAGCTGATTCTGTTAGCTTGCAGGACCGTGTTTCAGATGCAACCCAATCAGTAGCAGATTTTACAGGTAGTCAGGTCAAGAAAACTTCAAGAGGTATTGAAGAATTGACTGCTAGAGAACCCCGTGTCATTTAAGAAATAAAAGAAAGAGGAAATCCTATGTCAGAAGAAAAAGTAAATGCAAAAGCAGAAGAACTTGTTGGTGGTGCTAAAAACCTTGTCGGTAAGGCAACGGGCAACAAGGAAGTAGAAGCAGAAGGTAAGGTAGAGCAATTGGCTGGTAAGGCTAAGGCTGCTATTGCTGACGCTAAAGATGCCGTTAAAGGCGCTGTTGAAGGTTTGAAAAAATAAGTTTTATCTATAGAAAGAGAGATTAGGAAATGAAAGAAACGAAAAACACACAAGTTGAAGCTGTAAAAGGTACTGTAGAATACGCAGACCAAGTGATTGAAAAAATGATTGGCTATGCCTTGAAAACTGTTCCAGGTCTTTTGTCAGTCAGCGGTGGTTTCTTGACGGATTTCAAGAACAAGCTGGTCAATAGTGACAATGTGAGAGAAGGCATCAACGTCGAAGTTGGTACCAAACAAGTTGCAACAGACCTGAAGATTGTGGTAGAATATGGTAAAGATATTCCAGCTATCGTTGAACAAATGAAAGCTGTCATCAGCAAAGAAGTTGCGGCTATGACTCACTTGCAAGTAGTAGAAGTGAACGTAGAAGTTGTAGACGTACAAACGCGTGAAGAGTTTGAAGCGGCATCTGTTACCTTGCAAGATCGTGTAACTGAAGCAGGTCAAGCTACAGGTCAGGCTATCGCTTCTCAAGCAAACAAGGCTGGTGAATTTGTCTCAGAAAAAACAGGACAAGTGAAGGAACAAATCCAATCATCTCGCGTAGAGTAGACTCAGTCTAATCAGTTCATCAATTAAATAGGGTTCAGGGCATGATTCTTGCCTAGGACCAATTAAAGGAGTGAGTTTCGGGATCATGGAAGGTGATACGGTACCGCTCCTTTTGTCTATGGAAAGAAGGAAGATTTATGCCGAATCGAAAAATTGTGAAAGCGTCTAAGTACCAGCAGATTGCGGTCGGAGTGGCGCAGCGAATCGTCTCTGGAGAATACGAGGTAGGCGAGCGAATCAAATCTCGTTCGACCCTGGCTAGTATGTTTGGGGTCTCGCCGGAGACCACTCGTAAGGCCTTAAATATTCTGGCCGATCTCCATATCGTGTCGGTCAAGCATGGTAGTGGAGCCATCGTCCTGTCCAAGGAAAAGGCCCACGATTTCATTGATAATTTTGAAATGACCAGCTCCCTAAATTCGCAAAAAGACCGGATTTTGGAGAAGATGGACCAGCAGGAAAATATGCTCAAGGAATTGCGTGGCTTGGTTTCTGTCTACTTGGATCAGACCAAGCGCGTGCAAAAGAAATACCCTTTGGAGCCCTACGGTTTAAAGTTGACAGCTGACTGTGAGTTGCTGGGCAAGCAGTTGGCGGATGCACGTATCTGGCACCACACAGGAGCCATTATTGTCGGTATTGAGCGCAATGAAGAGCTCTTGATTTCTCCTAGTCCCTACCAGACTTTGGAGAAAAATGATCTGGTGTATTTTGTCGGAGAAGAGCAGAGCTATCTGCGGATGAAAAATCTCTTCGGTTTATAAGAGGTGAGCAATGGCAATAAAGGCACTTGTATTTGACTTAGACGATACCTTATATGACCAGATTCAGCCCTTTGAACGGGCCTTGAAACGACATTTGTCGGTGCCTGAGGAGCAATTGGTTCACCTGTATCTGGCCTTTCGCCACTATGCGGATCAGGTTTTTGAAGCGGCTGCGACTGGCAAGATCAGCCTCAAGGACAGTCATGTTTATCGGATGAAGGCGGCCTTAGCTGATTTTGGTTACCAGGTGTCCGATGGGCTGGCCTTGACCATTCAAATCGACTACGACTATTATCAAGGGCAATTGGAACTCAGTCCGATTTATCCAGCTATTTTTGAGGCTTGCAAGCAGCGGGGTATTACTCTTGGCATCATTACCAACGGTCCCCATCGGCATCAATTGCGGAAAATCCGAACCTTGGGCCTACAAGATTGGATAGAGCAGGAGAAGATGGTTATCTCGGGGCAGGTTGGGATGACCAAGCCCAATCCAGCTATTTTCAAGCTGATGGAAGAGCGCCTGGGAATGGCGGGTCAAGAAATCTGTTATGTCGGTGATTCATTTGAAAATGATATCATCGGTGCCAAATCAGCTGGCTGGCAGGCCATCTGGTTCAACCACAGAAAACGGCAGCAGCCGGAGACAAGTGTGGAACCGGATAAGGTTGTGACCGAATGGCTTGACTTAGAAACAGCTATTATAGAGATGGGAAACTAGCTTAGGCTGGTTTTTTATTTTGGAGCTAATCGAAAGTAATTTCACAATTTATAAAATTTATCTACAATCTTAAAACTACTTTCTAAACAAGTTCAGATGGTTGAAATTCCTAAAAACTATGCTTATAATATTTTTTGTAAACGTTAACATTTTATAAAAGAGCGATGATGTCGCTCCATGCTTTAGAAAGGAGTTTCTGATGAACTTCAAGAAGTTTTCTCAGTTGGGGCAGGCTTTCATGCTGCCCATATCTATCTTACCGGTTGCTGGTTTGCTCCTTGGTATCGGGGGTGCCTTGTCCAACAGCAATGCGGTTTCTCAATTTCCTGTATTAGACCAGGCTTGGTTACAGGCAACTTTCACCATTATGAGTACAGCTGGTAGTGCTGTCTTTGCTAATTTGGCCCTTATTTTTGCGGTCGGAGTGGCAGTTGGTCTTGCAGATGCCGACAAGGGAACAGCTGGTTTATCAGCTGCGGTGTCCTACTTGGTGTATACAGCTACGATTAGTGGTTTTCTACAGTTATTTGCAGAAGAAGGTGCTAGTATTGACACAGGAGTGGTCGGTGCTTTGGCTATTGGTATCACAGTAGCAAATCTCCACAATAAATATAGGAAAATTGAGTTACCAGCCTTCCTAGGTTTCTTTGGAGGTTCGCGCTTTATTCCAATAGTGTCGTCTTTTGCAGCCATTGCCTTTGGTGGGATTTTCTATTTGATTTGGCCACCGATTCAGGGGCTTTTGGTGACATTCGGTGAAACAATATCAGAAATGGGAAGTCTAGGAACGTTCCTTTATGGATTTGGCTTACGGTTAACCGGAGCTTTTGGTTTACACCATACTATCTATCCGATGTTCTGGTATACTTCACTGGGTGGAAGTGAAGTAGTTGCCGGTGAAACGATTCAAGGTGCTCAGAATATTTTCTTTGCACAATTGGCTGATCCCAACCATACTGGATTATTTACATACGGGACTCGTTTCTTTGCCGGTCGTTTTGCGACTATGATTTTTGGTTTGCCGGCTTCTTGTTTGGCCATGTACCATGCTATTCCAAAGGAAAATCGTAAAAAAGTTGGCAGTTTCTATTCAAGTAGTGCCCTTACGTCCTTGTTGACAGGGATTACAGAACCAATTGAATTCTCCTTCCTATTTGTTGCTCCATGGCTGTACGTCGTCCATGCCTTCCTAGATGGTGTCTCTTTCTTGGTAGCTGACTTGCTACAAATTCGTATCGGGAATTCCTTCTCTGGTGGTTTGATTGACTATCTTATCTTTGGTGTTTTCCAAGGCAATGACAAAACCAACTGGCTCTTGGTGCTTCCAGTCGGTTTGGCCTGGGCAGCTATGTATTATGTTGTTTTCAAATTCCTAGTGACCAAGTTCCATGTTCTAGTGCCTGGTATGGAAACGGGTGATAGCTCTGCAAATTCTGATAAGGTATTGAAAAACGGCTCAACCCTCTATGATAGTGCCACTTCAATCATTGATGCCTTGGGTGGCGAAACCAATATAGAACACGTGACAGCCTGTGCGACTCGCCTCAGAGTATCCTTGAAGGACAGTCAAATGGTTGACAAGGATGTCCTGAAAGCGATTGGAGCAACAGCAGTTCTGGATGTGAAAGATGGTATTCAAGCCATCTATGGCGGACGGGCTATTCTTTATAGCCAAGAAATCAATCAGATTTTGGGCAGAGAAGAATAGCAAGGACAATCGACCAGCTTCGGCTGGTTTTTACTTTTGAAATTTTCTGACTTCTGAAAGTAGTTTTAGGAATATGTTAGATTTTACAATTTTTGAAACTGAAACCTATTATATGGCAATATATTGAATTATTGTATCCGAGGCGTTATAATAACAATGTAAGCGCTAACTCGGATCCGTCATTGAAAGGAGAATTCATGGCTAAATTGAGTAAGGAGGCCTTGATTGAACTAATAAAACCAGGAATCATCATTTCTTGCCAAGCCCTACCAGGTGAGCCTCTGTATAGGGAAGAAGGCGGGATAATGCCCCTCATGGTTAAGGCAGCCCAGGAAGCAGGAGCTGTTGGTATTCGGGCCAACAGTGTTCGAGATATTAAAGAAATTAAAGAAGTGACCAACCTACCTATTATCGGTATTATCAAGCGGGATTACCCACCACAGGAGCCTTTTATCACAGCGACCATGAAGGAGGTCGATGAGCTGGCAGCCCTGGACATTGAGGTCATTGCACTAGATTGTACCAAGCGGGAGCGGTACGACGGTTTGACTATCGTCGAGTTTATCAAGCAAATCAAGGAAAAATACCCAGACCAGCTCTTCATGGCAGATGTTTCCACCTATGAAGAAGGTCTGACGGCCTACGAGGCAGGTATTGACTTTGTCGGCACCACTCTCTCAGGCTATACTTCTTATAGCCGTCAGGGAGAAGGACCAGATATCGAGCTAGTAGATCGATTGGTTAAGGCGGGCATAGATGTCATTGCTGAAGGCAAAATCCATTATCCGGACCAGGTTAAAACGATTCACGACCTTGGTGTGGCAGGAATTGTAGTTGGTGGGGCTATTACTCGACCAAAAGAAATCGCAGAGCGTTTTATCAAGGCTTTGCAGGCTTAAATTGTCATCAAACTCCCCACAGGGGAAAATTAAAAAAATAAAAGGAGTAGAATGATGAAAAAAATCATGCATTCATTGTTAGCAGGTGCAGCTATTTTGTCACTTGCAGCTTGTGCCAATAAGGCAAGTGACACTACCGCATCATCTGCAGCAGAGTCAGGCAGCTCTGACAAGACAGAAATCACTTGGTGGGCCTTCCCAGTCTTCACGCAAGAAAAAACAGAAGATGGTGTGGGTACCTATGAGCAAAAAATTATTGCTGCTTTTGAGGAAGCAAACCCGGATATCGATGTGAAATTGGAAACCATCGACTTCACATCTGGACCTGAAAAAATCACGACAGCTATTGAAGCGGGCACTGCGCCAGATGTGCTCTTTGACGCACCAGGTCGTATCATTACCTACGGAAAAAATGGTAAATTGGCTGATTTGAACGACCTCTTTACAGATGATTTTGTTAAGGATGTCAACAACGATAACATCATCCAAGCGTCTAAAGCTGGTGATACAGCCTACATGTATCCAATCAGCTCTGCTCCATTCTACATGGCCTTTAACAAAGCGATGTTGAAAGATGCTGGTGTTCTTGATCTTGTCAAAGATGGCTGGACAACAGATGACTTTGAAAAAGTCATCAAGGCTTTGAAAGACAAAGGCTACAACCCAGGTTCCCTCTTCTCGAATGGTCAAGGTGGTGACCAAGGTACTCGTGCCTTCCTTGCGAACCTTTACAGCGGAAGCATCACAGACCCTGAAGTAACCAAGTACACAACTGACTCAGAACAAATGATTAAAGCCCTTGATAAGGCAGCTGGCTGGATCAAAGATGGCTACATGATGAACGGTTCTCAATATGCTGGTGGTGACGATATCCAAAACTTTGCAAATGGTCAAACATCTTACACCATCCTTTGGGCACCATCTCAAAATGGTATCCAACAACAATTGTTGGAAGCATCAGGCGTAGAAGTGCTTGAAGTTCTCTTCCCATCAGAAGATGGTAAACCAGACCTTGAATACCTTGTAAACGGCTTTGCAGTCTTCAACAATGGCGACGAAGCGCGTGTAGCAGCATCTAAGAAATTCCTTCAATTCATCGCAGATGATGCTGAGTGGGGACCTAAGAACGTTGTTCGTACAGGTGCCTTCCCAGTTCGTACATCCTTTGGAGCACTCTATGATGATGAACGCATGGCAATGATTGACGAGTGGACTCAATACTACTCTCCATACTACAACACCATTGACGGTTTTGCTGAAATGAGAACACTTTGGTTCCCAATGTTGCAAGCAGTATCAAATGGCGAACAAGACGCGGAAACAGCTTTGAAAGACTTCACTGAAAAAGCGAACGCAACCATTAAATAATATTTGAAAGTTGGCTCCTTTTCTAATCCCATTTCTATCGAGGTCTAGAAAGGGAGCTCTTGCTTTCTAATTTGAAAGAATTGAGGTGTTTGCATTGCAAATCAACAAAATACGAATGCGGGAAACCATTGTTTCTTACACGTTCTTGGCCCCAGTTTTGGTATTCTTTACCGTCTTTGTCTTGGCACCTATGGTCATGGGATTTGTGACTAGTTTCTTCAACTACACCATGACGGACTTTACCTTTGTCGGCTTAGATAACTATGTGCGGATGTTCAACGATCCTATCTTCATCAAATCCTTGATTAACACCTTGGTTATCGTTGTGGGATCAGTGCCAGTCGTGATTTTTTTCTCGCTCTTTGTAGCGGCCAATACCTACCAGAAAAATGTCATCGCTCGTTCCTTCTATCGAGCAGTCTTCTTCCTACCGGTGGTTACTGGTTCGGTAGCCGTAACGGTTGTCTGGAAATGGATTTACGATCCTCTGTCGGGTATTCTTAACTTTGTTTTGAAATCAGGTGGTATTATTGAACAAAATATCTCTTGGCTTGGGGACAAACAGTGGGCCCTCTGGGCAATTGTCATCATTCTCCTGACTACATCTGTCGGTCAGCCCATTATCCTCTATATCGCTGCTCTGGGAAATATTGATAATTCCTTGGTAGAAGCAGCACGGGTAGATGGTGCCAATGAAACCCAGGTTTTCTGGCAAATCAAGTGGCCTAGCCTCTTGCCTACAACCCTTTACATTACAGTTATTACAACCATTAACTCCTTCCAGATTTTCGCGCTTATCCAGCTCTTGACATCTGGTGGACCAAACTATTCAACATCGACCCTCATGTACTATCTCTACGAAAAAGCCTTCAAGCTTTCTGAGTATGGCTATGCCAATACCATGGGTGTCTTCCTTGCAGTCTTGATTGCTATCATTTCCTTTATCCAATTCAAGGTTCTTGGAAATGATGTGGAATATTAGAAAGGAGGTCAAGATGAAAAAGAAAACCATTACCCCATTTTCAATCCTATCTTCAGTGATTTTGTTGACCTTGACTGTCCTCTTTATCTTTCCTTTCTACTGGATTATGACAGGGGCCTTCAAGTCTCAACCCCATACCATTGTCATTCCGCCCCAGTGGTGGCCAACTGAGCCAACCCTGGAAAACTTTGTCAAGTTGACTGTGCAAAACCCAGCCCTGCAATGGTTGTGGAACTCAGTCTTTATTTCCTTAGCTACCATGATTTTGGTCTGTGCGACCTCATCCTTGGCAGGCTATGTTCTGGCCAAGAAACGCTTCTACGGTCAGAAAATTCTTTTCTCTATCTTCATCGCGGCCATGGCCCTGCCTAAGCAGGTAGTCTTGGTGCCGCTGGTACGGATTGTTAATTTCATGGGTATCCACGATACGCTTGCAGCGGTTATTTTGCCACTGGTTGGCTGGCCATTCGGTGTCTTCCTCATGAAGCAATTCTCAGAAAATATCCCGACCGAGCTTTTGGAATCAGCTAAGATTGACGGTTGTGGCGAGCTATCTACCTTTTGGAATGTGGCCTTCCCAATCGTAAAACCTGGCTTTGCGGCCCTGGCAATCTTTACCTTTATCAATTCTTGGAACGACTACTTCATGCAATTGGTTATGTTGACCTCTCGTCAGAACCTGACCATTTCCCTGGGGGTTGCGACCATGCAGGCCGAGATGGCGACCAACTACGGTCTCATCATGGCGGGTGCTGCCATGGCGGCCGTACCGATCGTAACCGTCTTCCTTGTCTTCCAGAAATCATTTACACAGGGGATTACCATGGGTGCTGTGAAAGGCTGATGCTCGTCGAAAATGGCTTTGTCTCGTCGTTATGTCGTCTCGGTAAACTTTAGTTATACCTTTGACTTCCTTGCCTAGATGCCAAGCCATTTTCTTGGAGCATCCCGTTGGAGTGTTGATGAAGACTGTTTCAGCTAGGCTAAAAGAAATTTACATTGCCAAATCCCGTTGGGTTGGTTGTTCAGTCTTCGTGGGAAATAGTACGAGACTTGGTCGATTTGGTTTGACGAGTGAAAACCTCCACCGTAGCTTTTCACTCACCAAGGCTCTTAACAACGGATGATTTTGATTTTCGCAGAGTATTAAAGCAAATATAGATTAGAGGTTGTATATGATTTACGATCTGATTGAAAATATTGCAACATATAAGGGACTGGATCCGCATCTGGATCTGGCCATCGATAGTATTTTGAGTGGTGACTTCAAGACACAAGATCCTGGCAGGTACGAGCTGGCTGGGGACAAGGTTTTCTGCTTTGTTCAGGACAATCAGCTAGTGGAGCCAGGGCAGCGTTTTGAATACCATAGAAATTATGCAGATCTGCATTTTCTTCTAGCTGGTCAAGAAATGATTTCCTACGGATATGACGGTCTGGAGGACTTAGAACCTTATCAAGCCCAGTCAGATGTTGGCTTTGTGATGGCATCCAGTCAGCTTGATTTGACCATCAATGATGAGTACTTTGCCTTTTTCCTGCCAGGAGAGTCTCATTTGCCCAACCAAAAAGCGGGTGAAGGAGAACAGGTCCGCAAACTTGTGTACAAAATTTTGATAGAATAGGAGATTTCCATGAAAAAGACAGGTGGTCAGCTATTACAATCTTTATTCGATGTCAATCACCCATTTTGGCAATCGGTGGAAAAGGTCTTCACCATTTTCCTTCTGAATATTTGCTTTGTGGTGACCAGTTTGCCTGTCTTGACCTTTGGAATTGCCCGCCTAGCTCTCTTTGCCAGTTTGGACATCCTTAGAAAGGAAGGAAAAGTAGCTGTTCTTGCGACCTATCCTGTCATGGTGAAGCGGTATTGGAAACAGGGCTTGACCTTGGGTCTGCTGGAAGGTCTCTTGGTGGGAGTCTGCATCCTGAACTTATTCTTGACTTCGGGTGTGACCTCGCTGCCCATACAAATTCTGCGCCTGGTCTGCTTTGCGACCCTCATCTTTAGTCAGTTGATGATTCCCTACCTCTATCAAGTGGCCAGTCAAGTAGAATTGCCCTTGGTTCAGCTGGGCCTGACTGCCCTGATGCAGTCGGCTCGAAACCTTTGGTTGACCTTGGCTATTGTCGTGGTACTTCTGGTCCTAGTCTTTGTAGCTTTCTTCAATGGTCTGACCTTTTTGGTCGTCCTCTCATTGCTGGCTACTTTCGGCTACGCGGGCCTGGTCTATCTCTTCCTTCTTTACTATAAATCCTGAAATCTTGAAATCCTGAAAAACTGATAAATTTGAAAGGAATCTTATGTCTCATTTAGAAAAATACAAAGGAATTATCCCAGCATTTTATGCCTGTTACGGCGAAAATGGAGAAATTGATTCGCAACGTGTCAAAGAACTGACCCGCTATTTTATTGAAAAAGGAGTAAAAGGACTGTATGTCAATGGTTCTTCTGGTGAATGCATTTATCAGAGTGTGGCGGATCGTAAGTTAGTCCTTGAAGCAGTTATGGAAGAGGCGCGTGGTAAATTGACCATTATCAACCATGTGGCCTGCAACAATCTCAAGGACAGTCAAGAATTGGCCCGTCACTCTGAAGAATTGGGTGTTGATGCCATTGCGGCTATTCCACCGATTTATTTCCGCCTGCCAGAGTACGGCATCGCTGACTACTGGAACGGGATCAGCAGTGCCGCACCAAATACGGACTTCATGATTTACAACATTCCGCAGTTAGCTGGTGTGGCTTTGACGCCAAGCCTCTACAAGGAAATGCTGAAGAATCCTCGTGTCATCGGGGTGAAAAATTCATCCATGCCAGTGCAGGACATTGACACCTTTATCAACATTGCTGGTCCAGACTATATTGTCTTCAATGGTCCAGATGAGCAATTCTTGGGCGGTCGTCTCATGGGAGCTGGCGGTGGTATCGGTGGTACCTATGGTTCTATGCCGGAACTCTTCCTGGCCCTAGATGACTTGATTGCCAAGAAAGAACTGGAAAAAGCCCGTGAACTCCAGGCTGAAATCAACCGAATTATTACGAAACTCTGCTCCGGTCACGGTCACATGTACGCTGTCATCAAGGAAGTTCTCCGCATCAATGAAGGCCTGGACATAGGATCAGTTCGGGAACCATTGTCCTCTCTTAAAGATACAGATTTGGCCATTGCCAAGGAGGCGGCAGACATGATTGTGCAGGCTAAGACGGTCTTTATCGGCTAATGGAGGTGACCTATGACACGCTATTTAGCAGTAGATATAGGAGGTACCCAGATTAAGTATGGCCTGGTTGACCAGGAAGGGCAGCTCCTAGAGCAACATAAAATGGATACCCAGGCTCACCTGGGAGGGCCGCATATCCTTGCGACAGTTAAGGATTTGGTAAGAAAATACAAGGACAATTCTGATATTTCAGGTGTAGCTATTTCTTCAGCAGGAATGGTCGACCATGTTAAAGGGGAAATCTTCTACTCTGGGCCGCAAATTCCTAACTACGCTGGGACAAAATTTAAGGCTGAAATTGAGGCAACATTTGGCCTGCCTTGTGAAATAGAAAATGATGTCAACTGTGCAGGTCTAGCAGAAGGAATTTCGGGTTCGGGTCAAGACAATCAAATTTGCCTTTGCCTGACGATTGGCACTGGCATTGGTGGCTGTCTCCTTATCGACAAGGAAATCTACCACGGATCCAGTAATGCAGCCTGTGAAGTAGGCTATCTCCCCTTGTCTGACGGGGCCTTTCAGGATATTGCTTCAACGACAGCTCTAGTTCAGCATGTGGCAGACCTGCATGGGGATAATCCATCCGAATGGGATGGGTATCGGATTTTTCAAGAAGCCAAAAATGGCAACAGCAAGTGTCAAGTGGCTATTCATCAACTAGTGGACAATCTTGGTAAGGGCATTGCAACCATTACTTATGTAGTCAATCCGGAGATTGTCATCCTAGGTGGTGGAATAATGGGGCAGAAAGAATATCTGGAACCCATGATTCAAGAAGCAATAAAACGTCATTTATTACCAAGCTTGGTTGAAAAAACAAGGATTGCATTTGCTAAACATGAAAATGCAGCTGGCATGCTAGGGGCCTTCTATCATTTTGCCCAAAAACAGGGCTTGAAAGTTGGGTGAGTCTATGATTGATACCATGTCCCTGGAGGCTATGCGTACCTATCGTGGTCGTCACGAACTTCCAGAAGATTTTGATAGTTTTTGGCAGCAACAACTAGCTGCTTTGCCAGAACTGCCAGATTATGATTTGCTTGAAAAGCCAGCTGGTTTGCTTGGTGTGACTTGTTATGAACTCTATTTTACAGGTACCAACGGTTCACGGGTCTTTGCCAAAACTATTTTTCCGGAAGCTGAACAGCCTGTGCCTGTTCTCTTCTATTTCCACGGCTACCAAGGCCAATCACCTGACTGGGCTGAATTGCTCAAGTTTACGGCAGCTGGCTACGGTGTTGTGGCCATGGACGTGCGTGGTCAGGCCGGTTGTTCCCAGGATTTGGGCCAATTTAAGGGCCTGACAGTCAAGGGGCAGGTCATTCGTGGCATGTTGCAGGGACCAGACCATCTTTTCTACAAGGATGTTTACCTGGATGTCTACCAGCTGATTAAGCTAGTGGCTGGCTTTGACTTTGTGGATGAGCACCAGCTGATGAGTTATGGGGCCTCCCAAGGCGGGGCCCTGGCTCTGGTAGCGGCCAGCCTCTATTCAGACCTATCAAAATGCCTGTCTATTTATCCTTTCCTATCGGACTTCAAGCGAGTCTTGGAATTGGGTAATAACAGCGAGGCCTATGATGAGCTCTTCCGTTATTTCAAATACTCGGATCCCTTCCATGAGACGGAGGAGCAGGTATTGCAGACCCTGTCCTACATTGACATTAAAAACTTGGCTCATTTGGTAAAATGCCCTGTGGCCATGGTGACTGGTCTAGAGGACGGAGTTTGTCCACCTTCGACCCAGTTTGCGGCCTATAACCGCCTGGAAGTTGAAAAAGAAATGAAAATCCTTCCAGACTATGGGCACGATGCCCTCAACGTCAAGGTTAATGACTATGCCTTTGATTACTTGGTGGGGACACGATTTTTAGGTGATTAATTTTTCGATACAATGAATGCAGAAACTAGGTCGTGAAAAGCCTGGTTTCTTTTGTTTTCAAGCGTCAGCTTTTATGGTAAAATGTAGGAGATTATTAGAAAAAATGAGGTTGTAGACATGTCTAAATTTTTAGTTTTTGGTCACCAAAATCCTGATACAGATGCCATTGCATCATCATACGGTTGGGCTCACTTGGAGCGTGAAGTATTTGGTCGTGATGCGGAAGCAGTTGCTCTTGGAACGCCAAATGAAGAAACAGCTTTTGCTCTTGACTATTTTGGTGTTACTGCACCGCGCGTGGTTGAGTCTGCTAAGGCAGAAGGTGTTGGCCAAGTCATATTGACGGACCACAATGAATTCCAACAATCAATCGCAGACATCAAGGATGTGGAAGTTGCGGCTGTTATTGACCATCACCGTGTTGCCAACTTTGAAACGGCAAATCCATTGTACATGCGTTTGGAACCAGTAGGTTCAGCATCTTCAATCGTTTACCGTGCCTTCAAAGAAAATGGTGTGACGCCTCCAAAAGAAGTAGCTGGACTTCTTCTATCAGGTTTGATTTCAGATACCCTCTTGCTCAAATCTCCAACTACTCACGCAACAGATCCACAAGTAGCAGCTGAATTGGCGGAAATTGCTGGTGTAAACTTGGAAGAATACGGCTTGGCACTCTTGAAAGCAGGTACCAATCTTGCCAGTAAGTCAGCAGAAGAATTGATCGACATCGACGCAAAAACCTTCGGTTTGAACGGAAATGACGTGCGTGTAGCCCAAGTCAACACAGTGGATATTGCGGAAGTCTTGGAACGCCAAGCAGAAATCGAAGCAGCTATGACAGCAGCATCAGCAGCAAATGGCTACTCTGACTTTGTTTTGATGATTACAGACATTGTGAACTCAAACTCTGAAATCCTTGCGCTTGGTAGCAACATGGATAAGGTGGAAGCGGCCTTTAACTTCAAGTTGGAAAACAACCACGCTTTCCTTGCAGGTGCCGTTTCCCGTAAGAAACAAGTGGTACCACAATTGACAGAAGCGTTTAACGCATAAATACCTAGCACCTTCGGGTGCTTTCTTTATTGAAAGGAAAATCATGTCTTATACAGTAAATTTCAAAGAAGTCGAAACGACAGGCTTGGAAACTAGTCCAGTCGCAGCTGTCCTGGCAGGTCTACGTGCCAACGAAGCCCGCTATTTCTGGAACAAATACAAGCAGGAGTTCGTGGTCTATAGCCCAGAGGAGAAGCCTGAAATCCTGCCCTTCATCGAGAAGGTCCTGGCAGAGCGGGACATGAACTTTCCATATACCCCGCTTAACGTAGCCCAGCTTGAGGTAGACGGCGTTCTCTGGTCTTTTGTCTTTTATGACAATGGCCTGGCTGTCAATGTCCTCTATACGCTAGAAGAAGGTGGCAAACGAGCGGTCGGTTTCAAATTGTCAGACGGGATTGACATTCCCAAAGAATTTGAAGGCAAATTCAAGTTTGCCCGCCAACGCTCCAAACTAGCTGGTGAAATCCGTGGAACTTATTTTAATGTTAAGGGTGAATATTTATAATTTAGAGTCTCAAGCAGTTGATTTTGCTTGGGATTTTTTTATGCTGTTGAGACTGATTCTATTTTAAATTAGAATTATCTGACAATTATAATCAAAGATTGACATTTACCTGCTTTTCTGTTAAGCTTGTACTATTGAAAAATGAGGTATCATGAAAAATAAAATTCTCCTAGCTGGTCTGACGGCTAGTTTAATCATTCTTTCTTTATCCATTGGCAGTCATGCCGGCTTTTCCTGGCTTGGGCTTTTTCAGGGACAGGATACGTCTAGGATCCTCTTTTGGGAATCGCGTCTTCCCAGAACTCTTGCCATTATCTTAGCCAGTGGGGCCATTTCCCTGTCGGGCTTGCTCATGCAAACCGTGTCACAAAATCCCTACGCAGCCCCCTCGACAACAGGGACGACAGAGGCAGCCCAGCTGGGTATTCTCTTGTCTTTATTTGCCTTTCCCAAGGCCACTCTCTTTCAAAAAATGAGTTTTGCCTTTCTTGCTGCCCTGCTCTTTACAACGGTTTTCATCCAAGTTATCCGGCGCTTGCAGTTCAAGGAAAAGTGGGTTCTGCCCTTGGTAGGGCTGATTTACAGTGGTATTATCGGCTCTTTTGCCCAGATGATTGCCTTTCGGTTTAACCTCATTCAGTCCATGACCGCATGGAGTCAGGGTTCTTTTTCCATGATTCAGCGCAATCAGTACGAATGGCTCTTCTTGTTGGTTTTCGTTTTGATTGCCATTTGGTACTATTCGGATGCCTTTTCGGTCATGGCTCTGGGTGAGGATGCCAGTCGGAATTTGGGTTTGCCTTACCAAGCCTATGAGACCTTGGCTCTAGCCTTGGTGTCTCTGACCTCGGCTGTGACCATGATTACGGTCGGCGCTCTGCCGTTTCTGGGCGTTATCATTCCCAATCTGGTTCGGCAGTACGCAGGCGATTATTTCAAGAAAGTCAAAGGCTTGGTGGTCATCTGGGGCATCCTCTTGGTCTTGGTCTGTGACATCTTGGCACGTTTGGTCATCTGGCCTTACGAGGTCTCAGTTTCTTTGATTTTGGGAGTGGTCGGCACCCTAGCCTTTCTCCTCATTATCTGGCAAGGAGCGCGTGCATGAACCGTATCAAACGCTCAACCTTGCTTCTGATTGGCATTTTGTCGGCCATCGCTGTTTTGGGGACGCTATTTTATCTCCTGCCAGATGGTAGCCTGCCCAATTCTTACATCCTGAACCTACGCTTGAAAAAATTGCTGGTCTATCTGGTGGTGGCTGTCATTGCTAGTTTTTCCACCTTCAGCTTTCAGGCGGTGACGGGCAATCGATTCCTGACCCCGTCTGTGCTGGGACTGGAAAGTTTCTACGTCCTTATGCAGTCTCTTTTCCTATTTTTCTTTTGGAAATGGTCGCAGGGATTGGCACCCAATTCCCTGACCGAATTTTTCATGGTGCTGGGCTTGCAGGCTGGATTTTTCTTGCTCTTGCAACCAGCTATCAAGGCACTTTTGAATAAGGGAATTGGTCTTATTCTTCTCATTTGCATGACCTTGGGAACCTTTTTCCGTAGCACATCCACCTTTCTACAAGTCTTGATGGAGCCCAATGAATACGACAAACTGCAGTCCAAACTCTTTGCCTCCTTGCAGAATGTCAATGAGGGCGTCCTACTTGTGGTGGTGGGATTGGCCATTCTGATTTGTGGTTTGCTCTACCGCAAGGGCAAGGTACTGGATACCTTTTATCTGGGAAAAGACAATGCTCGGCTCTTGGGCGTGGACGTGGAAAAGGAGCAGCAACAGCTTCTCTGGTTGGTTGCTCTGTTAGTTTCAGCCTCCACAGCCTTGGTAGGTCCCTTGTCTTTCTTGGGCTTCATTCTGGCCAATCTCACCTATCAGCTGGTCAATGATTTTCGTCATCGAACTCTCTTTTTAGTTGGCTCTCTGCTCGGCTTTGTTAGCCTTTTACTGGCTCAAACCTTGGTCGAAAGAGTCTTTAACTTCAATATCAGCATTCGGACGGTCATTGAATTGATCGGTGGTATTTTCTTCTTTTATCTCTTGTACAAGGAGCGTAATAAGCTATGATTAAAATGGAAAATATTTCCAAGAAATATGGGACCAATCCAATCTTAGACGAAATTGGTCTTAACATCGAAAAAGCTAAGTTTACCGCCTTCATCGGACCAAATGGCGCAGGCAAATCAACGCTTTTATCGCTGATTAGCCGACTTTTGCCCAAGGAGCAGGGGCTGCTCTATATCAAGGGGCAGGAAATCGAAAGTTGGGACTCGGTTGAATTAGCCAAGGAATTATCCATGCTCAAGCAAAAGGTGGATTATCAAGTCAAATTAACGGTCGAGGAGCTAATTTCCTTCGGTCGCTATCCCTACAGCAAGGGGCGCTTGACAGCTGTCGACTATGAGCATATCAATCAGGCTATTTCCTATATGGAATTGGAGAATTTCCGCCATCGTCCTATTGACCAGTTATCGGGGGGACAGTTGCAGCGGGTCAACATTGCCATGATTTTGGCTCAGGATACGGAGATTATCCTCTTGGACGAGCCACTCAATAATCTGGACATCAAGCAAGGGATTTTGATGATGAAAACCCTCCGTCGTCTGGTGGATGACCTGCACAAGACGGTGGTGGTTGTCATTCACGACATCAATGTGGCTAGCCAATTTGTCGACCAGATGGTCGCCTTTAAAGATGGCAAGGTCTATTCCCAGGGGCAACCCCATGAGGTCATGACGGAGCCTATCCTCAGCTCCCTTTATGATATGGAGCTGACCATCGCCGATATTGACGGCAAGAAAATTTGTCTCTATAAATAGAAAGGAAAAATTATGAAACGCATCACACTCGCATTTTTAGCACTCTTTAGCATCATTGCTCTAGCTGCTTGTTCGTCAGCGGAGCAGGTCAGCACCTCTCAGGACATTACTATTCAAACCTCGACGGGTGAGACAACCGTTCCAAGTAATCCCCAAAAGATTGTGGTTTTGGACTACGGTGTGGCTGACAGCCTGCGTGCCCTTGGCAAGGAAGACACTATCGTCGGGATGCCAAAAGACAGCCTGCCAACCTATTTGAAGGACTTGAAGGATAAAAAAGAGATTACAAACGTTGGTAATCTGCGCGAAGTCAACCTTGAAACGGTTGCGGAGTTGGAACCGGATTTGATTATCCTGTCCAGTCGTACGCAGGACCAGCAGGCAGAGTTTGAGAAAATTGCGCCAGCTATATACTTTGAGAACTCTACTTCTGATTATTTGAACTCTGTCAAGACCAATGCTACTGAATTGGCAAAACTCTTCGGAGACGAGGTAGTCAAAGAAGCTGAAAGCAAGCTGGCTGATATCGACACACTTGTTCAAACGGCTCAAGACAAAAACAAGGACACTCAATTGACCACTCTAACTGTCCTGCTCAATGAAGGCAGTATGGCAGGCATTGCTCCAGACGGCCGTTATTCCTTTATTTATAAGACATTGGGCTTTCAACCAACTGACCTCAAGCTGAAAGAAAACACCCAAGGAAATCAAGGCAGAAGTCACGGTTCCAGCCTGAGCTTAGAGAGTGTCAGCCAGATCAACCCAGACATCATCTTTGTTGTTGACCGCACCCTGGCCATCGGTGGCGACGATACGCAAAATTCGGACATTCTCAACAACGCCCTCATCCAGGATACCAATGCTGGTAAGAACAAGAAAATCATCACGCTGACACCAGACCTCTGGTACCTGTCAGGTGGTGGTCTTGAGTCAACCAAGCTTATGTTTGAAGAAGTAGTTGCTCATCTTGAAAAATAAAATGCTCGACTAGAACATCAAATATAATAGAAAAAACTAGCTTTTCCAGGCTAGTTTTCTTTGTCTTTCTTATCGCTTGGTCCTCTCAACCAGTCGTTCCAATCCGGGAATTTGAAGTTGGGTACTCTGAGAAAATCGTCCGGCTGGACCTTCCTTCTATCGTTCACATAGTTTTCTGTGTTGTTTTTAAAACCAGGAACCTTCAATTCAGGACTAGGAAAATGGAGGGAGAACTGAGGCAATTTGAAATTGGTATGAGGAAGGTTTTGGTAGATGCCTTCCAGCCAGATTTTATAGCGGGTGTCAATTAGTAAGCGGCTCAATTTGTCCAACATCTGGGCCTTTTCATCTGGCAATTCCTTGCGCAGTCGGTCGATTTCCTGCAATTTTTGGAGGGGGTTGACGGTCAAGTCCGCTAGTTTTTCAATACCAGCCTCCATGATGAGCCCGAAGAAGAGGTCGAAAAATTCCTGTAATTCCTCCTCTGTCAGGCTGGCTGTCCAGGTTTTGAGGGTTTGGTCAACCTGCAAGCTATCCTCTGTTAGTGCTGGAGCAGGCTTGAAGTCGTTGCCGTTAATTTCCCAGGAAAAGCTAATATGCTGGAGGAGACCAATGGTATTGCTCTGGACGATTTGAACATGGTCAGGAGTTTCCAGCATCATACCGACCACAGAATTTTGCGGGATAATGGGGTGGATCCGATCAGCAAGCATCAGGTAGCTCGGACTTTCCAGGTGTTTCTTATGGAGTCCAGGAGCATCGTAGGGATAGACCTGTAAAATCCGTTCCTGCAAGTCAGCCGCAAGCTTGCTGCTGGCATAGAGTGCCAGGTTGCCCCCCTTGGAGTGACCAGAGATATAAAACAGTCCTGGCTGGCTCTCTATCAGCCCTTCCAAGTATTCCTTGGCGGACTTTTGGGCAGGAATCTCCTCCATGTAGGTCATGTGGAAATCTTCCTTCCAGCCGATAATGGTATCATCTGTCCCCCGGAAGCAGGTGACAATGGTCTGCCGGTCTAGGCGGTAGCTGATGACCGCAAACTGTTTCTGCAGGTCCAATTCATATTGGTCGACATAGGCAAAGGCCCGTAGATGCTTGAAGCGCTTGGCCTGGGCTAGCAACTGAAACATGGCTAGTCGGCTCTTTGTCACCATAGAAAAAGGTGGGAATTCATCCTGGTATTTAGCTGCGAAATCTTCTGCTAATTGGTCGATTCGGACGCCTTTTTCAGTAAAGTCAGCTGGGACTAGACTGTCGAAGGGCAGATAGGCTAGCTCGGTCAGGGCCAAAATATC
This sequence comes from Streptococcus sp. P25B114, assembly GCF_053010325.1. Classification (NCBI taxonomy): domain Bacteria; kingdom Bacillati; phylum Bacillota; class Bacilli; order Lactobacillales; family Streptococcaceae; genus Streptococcus; species Streptococcus sp. P25B114. Next base: position 21,046 of record NZ_JBRKNW010000009.1, read on the forward strand.
TAGCTTATTGAGCGGCCGATCATAAAAACTATCGAATTGACTTTCTTTTAGGTAATCAAGTAGGTTTGCCATAGTAGTCTTAGTATAGCGGATATTGTGGAAAATGACAAATTTGAAAGGTTTCTGGAGCAATTTTACGATATAATAATAGTATAGCCAAGGAGGTCCCTATGCAAAAGATTCTATTGATAGAAGACGATAAGGTCATCAGCCAGCTGGTGGCCAAGAATTTACGAAATTGGAGCTATGAGGTGGAGGAAGTGGCTGACTTTCAGGATATTCTCAGCCAGATTGACCGCTTTCAGCCACACTTGATTCTCCTGGATATCGGTTTGCCCTTTTTCAACGGTTACTATTGGTGCCAGGAAATTCGCAAGACCTCCCGCATTCCGATTATGTTTTTGTCCTCTCATGACCAGCCCATGGACATTGTCATGGCCATTAACATGGGGGCTGATGATTATGTGACCAAGCCCTTTGAGATGACGGTCCTCTTGGCCAAGATACAAGGCCTGCTCCGTCGGACCTATGATTTTGTTGGTGAGCAGAGCCTGCTCTGGTTTGGAGAGATTTCCCTTGACCTCAAGACCATGCAGGTTCAGTACGACCAGAAGGTGGAGGAGTTGACCAAGAACGAATTTCAGATTTTGCGGGTTCTTTTCGAGCATGGTCAGGAAGTGGTCAGCCGGGAGGAACTCATGCGCCAGCTCTGGAATAGCGATATTTTCGTAGATGACAATACCCTGTCTGTCAACATGGCCCGCCTTCGGAAAAAGTTGGATGAACTGGGGCTACCGGGCTTGATTGCTACCAAGAAAGGGGTCGGCTACGGCCTGGTGAAAGCTCATGACTAGAGAAGATTATCGGCTCTTTCTGACCAGCTGGATCCGCCACCGCCTGCCCTATCTCCTGGCCTACCCGGCCCTGGCCCTCTTCATCTACGGCCTCAGTTACCTCTTTGAGCTGGACCGCCCCCTCATCTCCTATGGTCTCTTGCTCCTGAGCCTGGTCTGGCTCTTGGCATTAGGCTGGGACTTGTTGGCGGATGTTTCTCGCTTTGGTAAATACTGGCGTGGTCAGCAGGCGGCATCAGGTAGCCCAGCAGAGCGGTATTTGCAGGAAAAGGTCCAGCAGCTAGAAGCCCAAAACAAGCTCTTGCAGGAGCAGCAACTTCAAGCCAAGACTGAATTGGATGACTACTATACCCTCTGGGCCCACCAGATGAAGATCCCGATCGCTGCCAGTCAGCTCCTGGCCAAGGAAATCGACCAGCCAGACATCCGTTACCAGCTGGAAAACCAACTCTTCAAAATCGAGCAATACACAGGTCTGGTCCTCAATTTTCTCCGCCTGCAATCCTTTCATGACGATCTGGTTATTGAGCGGGTGGACCTGGAAGAACTGGTCAAGAACCTGGTCAAAAAATATTCCCTCTTTTTTATCCAGGCCAGAACCAAGCTGGATTTGGGAGACCTATCGCGAGTCCTAAAAACAGACAAACGCTGGCTGGGTCTCTTGATTGAACAAGTCCTCTCCAATGCCCTCAAATATTGTGAGAATGGGACCATTTCCATTTTCCTAGACGGTCACGACCTGGTCATTAGAGATACGGGTCTGGGGATTGCGGAGAGTGACCTGCGGCGGATATTTGAGCGTGGTTTTTCAGGTTTCAACGGTCGTAGAACCCAACAGTCTTCGGGCCTTGGGCTTTATCTCTCCAAGAAAATCGCTGCGGAGCTGGGCTATTCCCTTACCCTCAAATCCAAGTTAGGCCAAGGCACTGAAGTCCGGATTGGGATAAAAGAGACAGAACTGGCCTTGGATTAAGTGACAATTTTGTAAGGTAAATGAAAGTTTGGGCTATGGCAGGCCTTGGGTTGAAACTGTAAAATGGGATTATAAAAATAAGAACTTGTATTCACAGTTCGGTAACTGATTTAAGGCTAGTTTGCTACCCCTCATAGCCCTTAATTAGCAAAAACTATCTCTTATCTCAGTGACCGCACTTGTGGATACAGTTTCCAAAGGAGAAGTATCATGGTTCTACTAGACGTGCAACACGTACAAAAGATTTATAGTTCTCGGTTTAAGGCGGGGCAGGTCGAGGCTCTCAAGGATATCCATTTTACGGTGGAGGAGGGCGAATACCTGGCCATCATGGGTGAGTCAGGTTCTGGAAAATCCACCTTGCTCAATATTCTTGCGACCCTGGACAAGCCGACCCGTGGCCATGTCCTGCTCAATGGTGTCAATACAGAAACGATTAAGAGCAAGGAATCCGCTGCCTTTCGCCGGGAGAAATTGGGCTTTGTCTTTCAGGACTTTAACCTCTTGGACACCCTCTCTGTCAAGGACAATGTTCTCTTGCCCCTGGTTTTATCCCGTTTTCCGCTTGACCAGATGAATAAGCGTTTGATTCAAACCCTCAACAGTCTGGGAATTGCGACCTTGCAGGACAAGATGCCCTACGAGATTTCGGGTGGTCAGCAGCAACGGGTTGCGGTGGCGCGTGCCATCATCACCCGGCCAGAAATCCTCTTAGCGGATGAACCGACTGGAGCCCTCGACTCCAAATCAACGGCAACCCTTCTCGATATCTTTGAAAAAATCAACCAAGAGGGGCAAACCATTTTGATGGTAACCCACTCGACAGCGGCAGCCAGTCGCGCCAAACGGGTCCTCTTTATCAAGGATGGTATCCTCTACAATCAAATCTACCGTGGTGAGCGAACTAGCCAGGAAATGTACCAACTGATTTCAGATACCTTGACAGTCATGGCGAATCGAGGTGAGTAGTATGTTTGGACTAACCTTTCGATTGGGCTTAACCAATCTCAAAAAGAACCGCAGGCTTTATTTTCCCTATGCTCTGATGACCATTTTATCCACAGCCATTGCCTATATTTTTGCCTCGCTTGCCTTTCATCCTGATTTAGGTCAGGTCAAGGGGGCCAATGGGGTGATTCAAGTGCTGGGCTTTGGTATGATTGTGGTCATGTTGGCCGTTGCCATCATGGTCTTCTATGCCAATAGTTTTGTTATGAAGCAGCGGTCAAAAGAGTTTGGAGTTTATAGCGTTCTAGGCTTGGAAAAAAAACACCTTCTCTTGATGACGTTTTTGGAAAATCTGGTCTTTTCAGCCAGCACCATTCTGTCAGGCTTACTCTTGGGTCTGGCTATGGACAAACTCTTCTATGCCCTCTTGCTGAAAGCCATGCAGATGCCTGTTGTCCTAGCTTCAACCTTTCAGTTGAAAAGTTTGGTAACTGTAGTCATCTATCTCTTTGGGATTTTTGCCTTGGTCAGTCTCTTTAATATTGGGAAACTGGGCTTGACCGATTCACTCAAGCTGGTTCAGGGCAAGAAGCGAGGGGACAAGAAAACAGGCTTCCTCTGGCTACAAACCCTCTTAGCCCTTATCCTATTGGGGGCAGGTTACGCCATTGCCCAACTAGTGACCAGTCCGCTAACAGCTATTCCAAGTTTCTTCGGAGCGACGCTTCTGGTTATTTTTGGGACTTATTTGCTTTTCCAATCAGGTGTCATCAGTCTCTTAAACTGGCTAAAGAACCGTCAGACCTATTTCTACAAGCCAGAGAATTTTATTTCTATATCCAACTTGATTTTCCGCATGCGGAAAAATGCTCTGGGTCTTGCGACCATTACCATCCTCTCCAGTATGTTCTTAGTGACCATGGTTGGAGGACTCAATATTTACATCGGTGGCAAAGATTATATCGCCAATCAAAATCCAAATGACTATTCGATTGATGTTGGTATGCAGCCAACCACTTCAAAAACACAAGTGGAGGAGTGGGCGGAAGCTATCTTAGAAGAGAAGGAGATTCCTGTTGAAAGTAAGGTGGTCTATCCTTACCAGCAAGCCTCTTTTACTGAGGTTACAAACCGGCACGTAAGATTTTTTACGGTTGAAGATGTAGCTAGCGTAGATTTCTCTGACCTGGGTGTTGGTTTTTTCCTTGATCAAGCTAGCTATGAAAAGATGACTGGAGAAGCGCTCCAGCTGGCAAGCGACCAAGTAGCCATTTATAGTAAGGGAGTCCAGTATCAAGCTGGTCAAACCCTCACCTTTGATGAAAAGGAGATGGAAGTTGTCCAAGTCTTGCCCAAAAATGTGACCTTGGGTCATCTGCCTGACCATATGTCTTTCAATGTCAGTCAGTACTTAGTCGTTGTGGTTCAAGATTTGACGATATTTGAAAATCAAGCTGAAAATCGCTATTATATGGGCTTTGAAAGCAGTCTATCAGAAGAAGAACAAGTAAGTAGCCAGGAGATCTTCTTATCCGGTACTTTTGAAAGCGAACTGTGGACTTCCAATATTTTGCCAGATGGTACTAACACGGTTAGTCTCGCCTACCGTGCCTATGCGATGCGTAGTTTCTTCAGTTTTGCAGGCTCACTTTTCTTCATCGGCCTCTTGCTATCACTCATCTTTTTGATGGCGGTGGTGCTGGTGATTTACTTCAAACAGATTTCAGAAGGCTATGAAGACAGGGATCGCTTTGTCATCATGACCAAGGTTGGTCTGGATGAGGACCAGACCAGACAGTCCGTTCGCAAGCAATTGCTGACAGTTTTCTTCCTGCCTATCCTACTCGCCTTTGTTCATCTAGCCTTTGCCTACAAGATGCTCTCGTCTATCTTGTTGTCTATCGGTGTTGTCAATGCAGGGCTTATGTTGCAGGTGACAGTGGCTATCTGTGGCGGTTATTTTTTAATTTACTTGATGGTTTATGCGATCACAACCCGATCTTATAAACAGATTATTTCCTAAAACTTGGGGCAACCCAAGTTTTTTATTTTTTGAATAGTTTTCGCTATTTTGCTTTACATACTAGCCACCTTGTGTTAGACTATAGATACAAAACTAATAGGTAAAACAAACTAGTGATAGAAGATAAAGAAAATCGCTTTTATTTTTATCAGACTAGTATGTATTACAAACTAGGTAGGGAATCAGTATGAAGTTGGATAAGAAAAGTCGGGAAAATTGGGAAGTGGCAGGTATCACGCTTGTGACGGCAATTATAACAGGCTGGGCCTTGGATTCTATTTTGATCTTAGGCATCATGTTAGTATCAGACTTACTGTTTGGATTTTTTACAGATGATGAGGAGGCCTTATGAAAGAAACCCAGATGCTCAAGGGGGTCCTGGATGGCTGTGTATTACAAATTATCAGCCAGAAGGAGATTTATGGTTATGAAATGGTTCAGGAGTTGAGAAATCAGGGCTTTGAAAACATGGTCGGAGGGACGGTTTATCCACTCCTTCAGAAGTTAGAAAAAAATGACCTGATTCTTAGTCAGAATAAGCCCTCGCCAGACGGACCCGACAGGAAGTATTTTTATTTGACAGACCAGGGAAAGGCTTATCTAGAAGATTTTTGGAGCCAGTGGACGGAATTGGTCCAAAAGGTTCAGCGATTGAAAGGAGAATAAGATGAGCAAACAAATGGAATACCGCAAGCAGATTGAAGTGATTGAAAGCCAGCTGACCAAGGAAAACAAGGAATACATGGGCCGTATCAATGGCTACATGATGATTGCCTCTGTTTTTCACAGGCAGGAAGAGGTAGTGACTGCCCAGCTCTTATCCATTTACCAAGATGTTCTGGAAGCTCAAAAAGACGGGCTTTCGGCGGAGGATTTTCTGGGCAAAGATAGCAAGCAAATGGCGGATGATTTGTTGAACTATTTGCCTCCGATCGGAGTCAAGGAAGTTGGACGCCTGGCAGGGCTTGTCTGGCTAGTCAATGTCGGCAGTCGATTTCTCATGGAATTTGCAGGATCAGGCACAGTCCAATTTAATTGGTTAGCACTGGTGTGTGATAGTTTGCTGGCCTTTCTACTGCCGGCTGGCATCATGCTCTTGTTACGGAATTTGATTTACCAAACTTCTAAACTGAAAATTTGGGCGACCTATATTGGTTTTCCACTGGTCTATGTAGCAATTTTGGCCGGTCGTTTCATCCTATTGCCGGATGGTACAGACATCTCTTTGACTGGTTGGACAAGCCTGATTCCAGTCATCCTCATCGGTCTCGCTCTGCTATGTTACCGTAAGGAAAAGCTAGTCAGCCATGTCTTTATGCCAACCTATGGACTCATGCTTGCTGGTGGAATTCTCAATCTGGTTATGATGGTGCCAACTTGGTTAAATCTGGTCTTGGTTATTCTGCCAGCGGTGGTTTTCTGGATTGGCTCTATGGTCTTGCTGGTGAGAAAACCGAAAGTGGTCAAGTAATTTTTTGGTATAATGAGATGAACTATAAAATAATTAACTAAGATATTCGGAGGATGAGGTGATATATTTCAGAGGAGAAAGACTAGAAGTCAATCGACATGTTGGTTAAAAACATTTGACAATTGAATGAGGGGATGCTATACTTTAGCTAATGATAAGTAAGTTCCATTGGAACACAAAAAGCCCCTGACAGATTCCACAATGTCAGGGGTTTTCTTTTGGCTCTTAGCTAGTTCTAGCTAGCACCCTAGGGTTATTTGTTGCGTGAGTTGAGCCAATACTCAAACAATGCTGTTAGGATAGATACCAGCAAAGGTGCAACAAACACGATGATAAATAAGTCCATTAGATCACTTCACCCCCTCTCTATCCCAAAGGGGAAAGGAAAGATACCAGAAATCTGTCCAGCCTATCAAAGGCTCAAAAAGTCTTTGGATCATTCTATTTTCCTGATAAACCAACAAGATTGTATTTTCAACGGTCGGATAGATACAAATTACTGTAACTTCACAAAAAGGTGAAAAAATTACAAAATTAACTCAATACAAGGTGCTAGAAACCTTATTAAATCAACGTTTATAGACAATAAAGGAGTAAACCATGACATTTGAAGAGATTTTACCCGGCCTCAAGGCCAAGAAAAAGTACGTCCGCACAGGTTGGGGTGGGGCGGAGAACTACGTCCAGCTCTTTGACACCATTGAGGTCCACGGGCAAAAGCTGGAGGCGACGCCCTACTTCCTCATCAACGTGACCGGCGAGGGTGAAGGCTTCTCCATGTGGAGCCCGACCCCCTGCGACGTCCTTGCGACCGACTGGATAGAAGTCCATGACTAAGACAGCCCTCATCACCGGCGTTTCCAGCGGTATCGGACTAGCTCAGGCGGGGATTTTTTTGGAAAATGGCTGGCGTGTCTACGGGATTGATCAGGCCAGCAAGCCTGATTTGGTAGGCGATTTCCACTTTCTACAGCTGGACCTGACAGGCGATTTATCACCTGTCTTTTCATGGTGTCAGTCAGTCGATGTCCTCTGTAACACCGCAGGTATACTAGACGACTACCGTCCCCACCTGGATATCGAGGAGGATGAATTAGCTTGCATCTTCGCGGTCAATTTTTTTGCGGTGACTAGACTGACCCGTCCCTATTTGCAGCAAATGGTGGACAGACAGTCTGGCATCATTATCAATATGTGCTCTATTGCCTCCAGTCTAGCAGGTGGAGGAGGCTCAGCCTACACCGCTTCCAAGCACGCTCTAGCAGGCTTCACCAAGCAATTAGCCTTGGATTACGCCAAGGACCATATCCAAGTGTTTGGTATTGCCCCAGGTGCCGTTCAGACAGGCATGACCAAGAAGGACTTTGAACCTGGTGGCCTGGCGGACTGGGTGGCAGACCAGACCCCTATCGGACGCTGGAGTCAGCCCAGCGAAATCGCAGAGCTGACATTTATGCTAGCCTCTGGAAAACTAGCCTCTATGCAAGGACAGATTATCGCCATTGACGGTGGTTGGAGTTTGAAATAATGAAAAATGTTTTACTAGGCTTGGTCAAGACCCTGCTTGTTCCCATAGTGTTATTGCTAGTTACAAAATTTTGGTGGGGCTGGCCCAGTACCTTGGTTTATTTGCTCATTTTGAATGCCTATCTAATGTCATTTTATCTGTTTGAAGTGCCAAAGCAGCAGTTGAAAAAGAAGTTGGCCTTTATTCGGTCAGCGCTCTGGTATCAGTTGATTTTCTTGGCTTTCTTCCTCACCATTGGTCTGCCTAATCGACATGGTCAGACCAGTGAGAGTTTTTGGCAAATGGCGCATCCAGTCAAATTTCTAATCGTCGGCTTGGCAGTAGCCAGCGTCATATGTCTGTTCTTATGGAAGAAAAAGGAAGAGGGTCAGTCATGAAATGTATCGCCTTGGTATTTGAAGATTTTGAAACCTTGGATTTATTTGGTCCGGTGGAATTGTTGGCTGGTATTCCAGCTATTAACTTTTCCTATCAGTCTCTAGCTGGTGGGCTAGTCCGCAATCGTTAGGGGGTAGAAATACTGACTCAGCCTCTTGATTTGACTAGTCCTATTGACGTTTTGCTCCTACCGGGTGGTCGGGGAACCCGTACCTTGGTTGAAAATGAAGCCTTCTTGACCAGGTTAGGACAACTGGCTTAGCAGGCATCATGTGTTTTGTCTGTTTGTACTGGCAGCGTCCTCTTAGCAAAAGTGGGTCTGCTTGATACTAAGGAGGCGACCAGCAATAAACTTGCTTTTGGCTGGGTGACCAGTCAAGGTCCAGCGGTCAACTGGAAGAGACAGGCACGCTGGGTTCGTGAAGGGAAGTATTACACTTCTTCAGGTGTCTCCGCGGGCATGGATATGGCGCTCGGTTTTGTGCGGGACCAATTTGGTCAGGAACTGGCTGAGCAGATTGCCCGACAGGCAGAATATCATTGGCAGGATGACCCAGACAGGGATGATTTTGCTCCTGCCGGGTAATTTGGAAACAAGCAGCTTGGCCGTTGAACTCAGTCTTGAGAAGGTAGAGATTTGTTTGGGATGAACTGGTTGCTGCGTAGAGGGCAGATTATCAACAGTTAGAGTTTTGAAATAGGAGAATTTTATGATAGAAACACCACGTTTATTGCTCCGTCCTTGGACGGTGGATGATGCGGAGAACCTCTTTGCTCTGGCCTCGCATCCTGAAATCGGACTGCGTGCAGGGTGGCCAGCCCACCAATCCTTAGAAGAAAGTCGAAACGTTATCGAGACGGTCTTTACCCAACCAGAAACCTATGCTCTTGTAGATAAGATTACTGGAAAGCCTGTCGGTGCTATTAGCTTAATGATTGGCGGTGCTAGTAAATTGACGACTTCGGATAAGGAAGCGGAGCTGGGCTACTGGCTAGGACGTGATTATTGGGGACAAGGTTTGGTTCCAGAGGCAATCCGAAAACTGCTCTGCCATGCCTTTGAAACCCTAAAATTAGAAACTGTCTGGTGTGGCTATTTTGAGGGCAATGAGCAATCCAGGCGTGCCCAGGAGAAGTGTGGTTTTACCTATCATCACAAGCTGGAGAATGTTGAGTGTTCGCTGATTGGTGAGGTTCGGACGGAGCATGTGACCCGTCTGACCAGAGCTAGTTGGCTAGAAAGTAAGGAGGAATGATGATTCCAACACAATTATGGCAAGAATATTTGACCGTCAATCCGCAGGCGGGCCCTGAGCCAGAGGCTTGGGCTTTTGGTGCAGTACCAGATGAATTAGCAGACCTAGTGGCGCGTGGAATCAAGACGGCAACCAGCTCTGCTTACCCACTTTACGAACTAGAAGGGGAAGAAATTCCACAGATTGGTGGTTACGACATCATTCTTGATAGCCAAGGTAATTCCGTTTGCATTATCGAAACGACCAAGGTTTATGTTACCCCTTTTTCGCAAGTGACGGAAGAACATGCTTTTAAAGAAGGCGAGGGTAATCGTAGTCTGTCCTATTGGCGTCAGGTTCATGAGGAACTCTTCACCATTTGGCTGGAAGAGGCAGGTCTGACCTTCTCTGAAGATATGCTGGTGGTCTGCGAAGAATTTGAATTAGTCTATCCAAAATAGAGAATATTTCCGAGTTTGTAGACAAAGTCTCTTTTCGGATTTTCCTGAGGTGATGTCGGACGGTAGTAAACTTTCTAGTTTCTGGGTTTACTCCTCAAACAGTCTCCCAGACTGTTTGAGCTACCTACGGAATTCCATACCTAGTCATTGAGCCTAAGGTCTCAATGACTCCGAACGCTAGAAACGACAACGTTTCTAGCGTTTTCATCATAGCAGAAAGTCCCGACTTAGGGCTCACTCCGCTCGCAAAATAAACTTAATTTTTATTTTTTCATAGCAGAGCTACTCAGTTTATTTATCCAGAGTTTAGTTTGTCTACGTTCTGTATTTCCTTGTATTTTTTTGTTGATTTGATATAATAAATATAAATAAAAGATTCACAAGGAGGTCTTTATGGACAAAGAAAAAGTGCTTGGTTTGTTGGACCAGTTGAAACCCATACTGGCTGGTAAGGCAGAGTCAATCGGTGCTGAAACGGCAAAACAGCTGACTGCAACCCTTGACCAGACTCGGGCTGAAGTAGTGCAGAGCGAGGGGATGGCTCTGGGAATAAGATTGCAGGGCTTGGTTCAAGCTGTTTCCAATGCTAGTCTATCGGGAACAGAACTGCGTTTCACAGACGAGGAAAAACCTGTATGGAAAGAACTAAAAAGCTTGACAGATAAAGAACGGACAGATATTTTTCGAGGTGTCCACTTGTTTTAATTGTCGGCCAGGAGGATGACCAGATGAAGCGATTATTGATGATGATAGTTATATTTTTGTCCGTCTTTGGTGTGTTTTTCGGACTGCTCGATTTACCAGATAATTGGTTCACTATGTTCCTAGCAGTTTTTAGTGCCACTTTGTTATCCGAACTGGCCTATAGAAAATGGCTCCATAAATTCTAAAGAGGTTTCGACCTCTTTTTCTTTATCCAATGCAGACTTGATTTTTGCTCTGCCATTTTCCAAAACAATCAAAATTTGCTATAATGGTAGCAGTATCTATGAAAAGAGAGTAAATCATGAGCAATAACTATGCAATTATCCTAGCGGCGGGCAAGGGAACCCGCATGAAGTCAGACCTGCCAAAAGTTCTCCATAAGGTGGCAGGCATCACCATGTTGGAGCATGTCAAGCGAGCTGTGGATGCTGTCAATCCTGCCAAGACCGTGACGATTGTGGGCCACAAGGCAGAATTGGTCCAAGCGGTCCTTGAAGGTCAGTCTGAGTTTGCCCTGCAATCAGAGCAGTTGGGAACAGGCCATGCAGTCATGATGGCGGAGCCAGCTCTAGCAGGTCTTGAGGGCCAGACTTTGGTTATCGCAGGTGACACACCTTTGATTACGGGTGAGAGCTTGAAAAATCTGATTAACTTCCACATCAGTCATAAGAACGTGGCGACGATTTTGACAGCTCAGGCGGACAATCCTTTTGGCTACGGTCGCATTATCCGTAACGCTGACGGCGAAGTACTGAAAATCGTTGAGCAAAAGGATGCCAGCGATTTCGAGCAACAGGTCAAGGAAATCAATACAGGTACCTATCTCTTTGACAACAAGCGTCTCTTCGAGGCTCTCAAGGATATCAACACGGACAATGCCCAAGGGGAATACTATTTGACCGACGTTATTTCTATTTTCCGTCAGGCTGGTGAGAAGGTCGGGGCCTATATCCTCCGTGATTTTGATGAGAGTTTGGGGGTCAATGACCGTATTGCTCTTGCGACGGCGGAAGCTGTTATGCGCAAGCGGATCAATGAAAAACACATGATCAACGGCGTAACCTTTATCAATCCAGATGCGACTTACATTGACATTGACGTAGAAATCGGTGCGGAGGCAGTCATCGAGGCCAATGTTGTCCTCAAGGGCGCAACGACCATCGGTGAGCGGACAGTTTTGACCAACGGCACCCGAGTTCGTGATTCCAAGATTGCAGCGGATGTGGTTATTACAAACTCCGATATTGAAGAATCTGTCATTGAAACAGGCGTGACAGTGGGGCCATTCGCCCATATCCGTCCTCAGTCCATTCTGGGTAAAGATGCCCACGTCGGCAACTTTGTTGAAGTTAAAGCTACGACAATCGGTGAACAGTCCAAGATTGGTCATCTGACTTATCTCGGTAATGCAACCATCGGAAAAGATGTCAACGTCGGTGCTGGTACGATTACAGCCAATTACGACGGGCAACACAAGTACCAGACAGTGATTGGTGATGGTGTATTTGTCGGCTCAAACTCAACCATCATTGCACCGGTAACTGTTGGCGATAATGCTCTCCTAGCAGCAGGTTCAACCATTACCAAAGATGTTCCGACGGATTCGATTGGAATCGGTCGCGGTCGCCAGGAAAATAAGGAAGGCTCTGCCAAACGTTTTCCTTTCCACCCTAGTCAAAAGTAGGAGTTTTTCATGAACTTTGAAGAAAAAACTATTGAGCGGACAGAGATTTTTAAGGGCAAAATTTTTGACGTCGTTGTCGATGATGTTGCCCTGCCAAATGGCGGAACCAGCAAGCGTGAGCTGGTTTTCCACAAGGGAGCAGTCTGTGTGCTAGCTCTGACAACGGAAGGTAAGATTATCTTGGTCAAGCAGTATCGCAAGGCCATTGAACGCGCTATTTATGAAATCCCCGCTGGCAAGCTGGAACTGGGTGAAGAATTTACACAAGAAGATGCAGCCCTGCGGGAATTGGAAGAGGAAACCGGCTATCGGGCAGACAAGTTGACCCTCTTGGCAGACTTCTATTCTGCTATTGGTTTTTGTAACGAGCGCATCTATCTTTATCTGGCTGAAAATCTGGTCAAGGTAGAAAATCCCCGTCCCATGGACGAGGACGAGGTCATCGAGCTCTATGAAGTGACCTTGGATCAGGCCCTGGACTTGGTGGCAAGTGGTGACATTTGCGACGCCAAGACCATCATGGCTATTCAATATGCACAACTAATGAGAAAGTAGGTCTAAACATGGGCAAGCCCCTGTTGACAGATGAAATACTAAAACGATTTAAGAAGGGTCAGAAACTGGAAGATACCAGTCAGTTTGGCCATTACAATCCGGATAAGGAAGTCTATTTGGAACCAGATGATTTTCAGGACTATCTGGACGAGGAAGGATACGAGGGCTATGTAGAAGGGCAGACCATCCGCATCCCTGTCCAACCCTCGGTTGTTAAAAGCCGACGGATTGAGACCAATAAGCGCGAAGCCTTTCGCAGCAAGGTCAATACAATCTTGTTTTGGGTAGTGATTCTTGTTCTTCTGTTTATCGTAGCGGTTATTTTTTGGTAGGAGAGATTATGAAATTTGGAATTATCGCAGCCATGCCCCAGGAACTCAAGGTTTTGGTGGACTATTTGCAGGAGCCAGTCGAGACAGAAGTGCTTGGCAGAACCTATTATCAAGGCAAACTTGGCCAGCATGAGGTAGTTTTGGTCCAGTCAGGCATCGGTAAGGTCATGTCAGCCATGTCGGTGGCCATTTTGGTGGACCGCTTTGAGGTTGATGCCATTGTCAATACAGGATCGGCTGGTGCAGTGGCAGAGGGCATTTCAATCGGTGATGTGGTAGTGGCTGACAAGCTAGCTTACCATGACGTGGATTTGACAGCCTTCGGCTATGCACATGGGCAAATGTCAGGGCAGGAACTGTATTTCCCGGCTGACCAGGCCTTGCTTGAGAAGGTGACAGCCGTTTTGGCAGAGCAGGAAATCGACAGCCATGTGGGTCTGATCGCAACAGGAGACAGTTTTATTGCAGGTGCTGACAAGATTGCGGCCATCAAAGGACATTTTCCACAGGTCCTTGCTGTTGAAATGGAAGGAGCCGCCATTGCCCAGGCAGCAGTCAATCTGAGCAAGCCTTTCTTGGTCATTCGTGCCATGAGCGACACGGCTCAAGGCGATGCTAATATTACCTTTGATGAATTTATCATCCAGGCAGGCGAACGTTCTGCCAAGACATTGATTGCCTTTTTGGAGAAAGATTAAAACCCAGTCGTCGACTGGGTTTTGGTCTATTCTGTCGGGAAGGTGTAGTCTTTCAGGATTTCGATGCTTTCGATTTTCACATCTGTTTTGGGTTTGTCGTTTTCGCCGGTTTCTACAGCGGCGATTTTATCCACAACGTCCATGCCTTCGGTAACTTGACCAAAGACGGTGTGCTTGGTATCCAGGTTTGGATTGCCCCCGTTTTTGTAGGCTTGTAGGATTTTTTCAGGATAGCCTGCGCCAGCCAATTGACCGGACATATCGGTTGTGTTTTGGTTGATGAAGAACTGGCTGCCGTTTGTCCCCGCGCCAGCATTGGCCATGGAAAGAGAGCCACGGATATTGTAGAGGAAGCCAGAAATTTCATCCTTGAAACCATAGCCGGCATCCTTGGTCGTCCCCTTGCCAGCCCAAATGGACTCGCCACCGGTACCATTGCCCAGGGGATCTCCGCCTTGAATCATAAAGTCCTTGATAACCCTGTGGAAAATCGTACCATCGTAGTAGCCTTCTTTGGCGTGGGTCAGGAAGTTTTCCACCGTCATAGGGGCCAATTCAGGGAAGAGCTTGATGGTGATGTCTCCCTCGGTTGTTTTTATCTTGACCAGGGCCTCATTGTCAGCAACCTCTGGGCTCAACTGTGGAAAAACGGCGTCAGGATTGTTGACAGCGTAGGCCAGGTCTTTTTTGAATTTGCTGGATGCTGTTGAGTCAGAAGTTGTTTGCAGGGTAGAGCTTGAATTAGCCTCTTCAGTGCTGCTTGGTGTCGTTGTTGAGTTGGCGCAGGCTGTCAGTAGGAGGCTGCTAGCAAGGCCTAGAAAAAGTAGTTTTTTCATTTGTGTCATCACTTTCATTTCAAAATTATGCTTCATTTTATCATGATTTTAGTCAATATTCAATTTCCTGGCCATTCAAAATATGATATACTATTCTTATAAATGTAAAAGGAGTATCTACTATGTTTGACAATCTTTTAGGTCCAGGTGGAAGTGTGGATGTAATTATGCTATTCATTTATGCAGTTGCCACCATTATTTTGGGGATTGTTGTCTATCAAATCGTCCGAAATTTTTTGGAATGGCATCGCAATAACCAGTCTCCGGTGGAAATTCGGCAGGCCAAGCTGGTGTCCAAGCGCACTCATGTCTTTGGCAATGAAATGGCTAGGACCAATTACTATGTGACCTTTGAATGGCAGAAGGAGCGCAGGGAGTTTCGTGTCAAGCCTGAGGAATATGCCCTGCTTGCTGAAGGTGACCAGGGAGAATTGACCTTCCAAGGCAGCCGCTTGCTCCAGTTTAAAAGACAAGATTAGACCAAGGTCCTGCAGTCATCTTCTGGCTAGCAGGAATTTTATTTGATTAAAAATAACTAAATATTTACAAATGATTTTAAGTTAATCTTTGAATAAATATCGATAAAAAGTTGATTATTTCAATATTTATGAATTGACTTTGATTATCTGAAATTCGTTTGTTTTTGAAATTTTCTACAAAAATTGTATAATAAAAATTGCCGTTTTGTATAATGAAGAAGTTGCAGAATGCTTATTTATCAATGTGAGGATGTTAAAATGATACAAGCGCTAGAAATCAATCTAGTAACGAATGGAAATGGGGTGGAAGCGGTCCAGTTTTACCAAGATGCCCTGCAGGATGAGGTCTGTAATCTGAAGAAATGGGCAGACTTTGTCCATCCTTGTCCCAAGGAGCACGAACATTTGCTTTTGAGCGCTGAATTAGTGGTCGGAGAGCATCGACTGATGATTTCGGATGAAAATCCTGCCTTTGAATACCGACAGGGCTACAATGTTTCGGCCTCTATTGTGGTGGATACGGCGGATAATGCTAGACGTATTTACGAGAAATTGAGCCGGGATGCACGGAAGATTATTGCTGAATACCAGGAAACACCCTGGGCTCCTGCCTATGCCAACCTTGAGGACCAATTTGGTATCTGCTGGTAGATTATGGTTGGTGCCTAACAGTCTGCAGTTCTTCTTCTTGTTCTATGCCCATAAATAGGCTATAATTGAGTAGAAGTTTAAGTTTGGTGAGGAAGAGAACATGTCATTTGAGAAACGCATTGAGGAAATGTATAAAGACCATGAGGTCAAACCTTATATTTCTCATGAACGCGATTTGGGTCAATGGTTGCTAGAACCCAAGCCGGTTCCCAAGCGCAATATGGTCCGTCTGGAAGAGGGAATTTTGCCGGGCGATATTATCTTGCTCTGGCGCATTAGTCTAGGTTCTTTTGAAACGACGACGCCCTATTCCAAGTATTTTGAGTACAGCTATGGGATTGACGGTCCTGCCCATATGGAACAACTGATTGCGGATGGCTATG
Source organism: Streptococcus sp. P25B114 (assembly GCF_053010325.1). Lineage (NCBI taxonomy): Bacteria > Bacillati > Bacillota > Bacilli > Lactobacillales > Streptococcaceae > Streptococcus > Streptococcus sp. P25B114. The sequence continues at coordinate 37,240 of NZ_JBRKNW010000009.1, forward strand.
CCCGCGTCGAAACAGCATTTGAGTCGCTGGATCACATTACTTCAACGGCCAAGAAAAATATTCTCAAGGCGGAAGGTGTGACCGGTTTGTCGAAAATGAAGGCGTCAGAAGTTGATCAAGCCCTCAAAGACCATTTGACGGAGGAACAATTGGCACCTTACTTCAAGGTTCGTGGCTACGCCTTGACCGAAAAAGGCCAGGCAGCACTGGACAATCACCCAGAAGTCATTGCCAAGCACCCGATGAAGAGGATGTATAAATCGTAAGGAATGGACGGCTCTATTTAAAACAAAAGGCTATAAACATTTCACGGACTTTAGGGGTAAATAACAATGAGCAAACTATTTAAAAATAAGAATTTCTATTTAGTATTATCTCTTCTAGTTTTGTTTGTTTTGTATTTTAGCAATCTTGATTCAAGATGGTTCTTTCTAGCTTATTTTGTTTATCTTATTCCTTATTGTTTGTTGGATTTATTTGATTATTGGAAAAGAAAGAAAAAGAAATAATTAGACTTTGTCAGCTCAATGGACTGGCTCAGCTGGTCTATTTTATTTTTTTCTTGACAGAAAACGCTGTCAATGATATCCTAGTAATAAATGTTGAAACGTTTCAAAAAATCTTTTGGAAAGGAGCCGATTGTGGAAGAACAAAAATCAATCACCATGAAAGATGTTGCGCGGGTTGCTGGTGTAAGCGTTGGGACTGTATCAAGAGTTATCAACAAGGAGTCTGGTATCAAGGAAAGCACCCTTGAAAAAGTTCAGACAGCCATTCAGGAATTGAATTACATTCCGGATGTCTATGCCCGTGGTATGAAGAAGAACAAGACCGAAACCATTGCCTTGATTATTCCGACTGTTTGGCATCCCTTTTTTGGAGAATTTGCCTATCATGTCGAAGTGGAGCTGAGTAAGAAAAATTACAAATTGCTCCTTTGCAATATTTCTGGTCCAAAAAGGGAACTGGATTATCTGACTATGCTGCAACAAAATAAGGTGGACGGCATTATCGCCATCACCTATAGCCCGATTGACGATTATCTATCGTCCAATATCCCCTTTGTCAGTATCGACCGCACCTATGAAAACAAGGCCATTGCCTGTGTCAGCTCGGACAACCAAGCTGGTGCGGAGCTAGCAGCAGACATCTTGATTGAAAAAGGTGGTAGCCATTTTGCCTTCATCGGTGGGCACAATAAAACCATCAATGAAACCAAGAAGCGCCGCTTATATTTTGAAAAGCGGATTTTAGAAGCAGGTTTTCCTTGTCAGGTCTTGGACTTGGAAGAGCCTTATGATGATTTTGGTGGCCAAGTCGAAGAATTTTTGGTTAACAATCCACAGGTTGACGCCATTTTCACTATCAATGATTTTGTAGCCTTGGAAACGGTAGAAGTTTTGGAGAAACTGGGTAAACGAATTCCAGAAGATGTCCAAGTCATTGGCTATGATGGTATCCAAATCGCACGAGAACGTCCGATGTTCCTATCGACCATTCGTCAGCCGTTAGAAAGAATGGCTCAAGAAGCAGTGGCTTGTTTGATTGAAATCATTGATAAAAAAGGACAACCCCAACAAATCACCCTGCCAATTTCCTATATTGAAGGTAAAACGACAAAAAATTTTTAAAAAAGCAGTTGACAGAAAACGGTTACAATGTTAGAATAAAATCATCAATAAATAGTTGGTTTTATTTTTACAAGAAAAATGAAACGTTTCAAAAAAACTTGGAATTGACTGTTAAATGGATTGATGCCCAATACAAACTAATCCAGTTTGTTCAAAACAACTGGGGTACCTATGGTGATGAAACCCAACAAAACATCTTCGAATACGATGCAGCGACAGATAGCTTGAAACACTTGCCGTTGAACGGTACAGCTCCAGGTGAATTGCGTCAGAAGACAGAAGTTGGTGGACCGCTTGCTATTCTTGATGAATACTACGGAACTGTGACAACTATGCCAGACGATGCGAAATGGCGTTTGGACTTGATGCACGAAACCTATCTTGACTATGTAACCAACGATGATATCTATCCTCGTGTCTTCATGGAACAAGAGGATTTGGACAAGATTGCCCAAGTTGAAGCAGATATGAACGACTTCATCTACCGTAAACGTGCAGAATGGATTGTAAACGGTGGTATCGAAGAAGAGTGGGATAGCTACTTGAAAGAATTGGAAAGCTATGGTCTTTCTGACTGGTTAGCTATCAAGCAAAAATACTACGATCAGTATAAAGAAAATCAGTAATCAAAAGGAGGCTGCCTGTGAAAACAGTTGATAAAGCCAATCAATTTATTCAGACAGAAAAAGGAAATGTCAATCCGCTTTTCAAACCGCAAGCCCATTTAATACCAGAAACAGGCTGGATGAACGACCCCAATGGATTTATCTACTTCCGTGGAGAATACCATTTGTTCTACCAATTCAACCCTTACGAAAGTGTTTGGGGACCGATGCACTGGGGTCATGCAAAAAGTAAGGACTTGGTCAACTGGGAACAACTTCCAGTTGCCCTAGCTCCTGATAAAGCCTACGATAAAGACGGCTGTTTCTCGGGCTCTGCTATTGTCAAAGATGATGTCCTCTGGCTCATGTACACAGGTCACATCGTCAATGAAGACGGGACAGTTAGCCAAGTTCAGAACATGGCCTTCTCGACTGACGGTATTCACTTTGAAAAAATCGAGCAGAATCCAGTCGCAACAGCAGATGGACTGCCAGAAGAAGTCATTGCCAATGACTTCCGCGATCCGAAGATTTTTGAGAAAGATGGTCACTACTACTCTGTTGTCGCAACCAAGCACAAGGACAATGTCGGCTGTATCGTCTTACTAAGCTCTCCCAACCTGACCGATTGGAAATTTGAGTCTATCTTCTTGAAAGGTGAGGCCCACCAAGGCTTTGTATGGGAATGTCCTGACTACTTTGAAGTGGACGGTCAAGAGTACCTGATTATCTCTCCAATGCGTTACCAAAAAGACGGAAATGACTTTATCAATATCAACTCCAACATCTTTGTGACAGGTCATGTGGACTGGGATAAGAAGGTCTTTGTGGCAGATTCCTTTAAGGAAATTGACCACGGACATGACTTCTACGCAGCTCAGACTACCGAAGGTTCTGAAGGTGAACGTATCATGGTAGCCTGGATGCATACCTGGGGTCGCAAATTGGTGACCAATGACCTAGGCCACAAGTGGTACGGTCAGATGACCCTTCCACGCATTCTCAAGAAGACTGAAAACGGATTGCGCCAAGTTCTGCCAACAAGTGTCTTGGAAGCCTTCAGCGATATTGAAATTGGACAAAGTATCCAAGGTCCAAGCAAGCTCTCTCTTAGACTGGAAGACAGTTTGGAACTAAAACTTGGAAGCGACCAAGATTACCTACAATTTGGTTACGATAAGGAAAGTCAAGAAGTCTATATTGACCGTAGTCACCTCAAAATCCAGCAAACTGGGGAAGAAGAGTGGCCAACGGTTCGCCGAGCAGTTACTGTCCAAGCAACAGACTTGTTGGTCTTGGTTGACACCAACTGTGTGGAAATCCTTGTCAACGACGGTCAAGAAACCTTGACATCGACTTTCTATATTGAGGGTGACTACCAAGTTACCGCTCTAGATTAACTGCCCCCTAAAATTCAAGACCTGCTTGTGCGGGTCTTTTCTAATGGGCCTGAGGTGTTTATCATCCCTTCCAGGCATTTTTTACAGAAAAAGAGTATAATGTTTGAAAAGTTTCCTTTGGGGGAGGTTAGGATGGAATTTAGGAGAAAAGCAGCTGGTATCGGTGTTTGTGCCATTATTGCCTTGGCCAGTCAGTGGCTGGGAAGTCAATTTCCGCTGGTTGGTGGAGCAGTCTTTGCCTTGATAATAGGACTGGTCTTAGCATTTTTTATCAAGGATAGCTATGTTTTGGATGCTGGATTGGCCTTTACATCTAAAAAAATATTGCAATATGCGGTTATTCTACTAGGGTTTGGTCTCAATCTGGGTGTCATCTGGGAGACTGGCAAGCAGTCCTTGCCTATTATCCTTGCGACAATTTCAACAGCCCTGCTAGTGGCCTATCTTGGGCACAAGTATTTTGCGATTGAAGCGCCGATTGCAATCCTGGTCGGAGTTGGTTCTTCGATTTGTGGGGGTTCTGCCATTGCAGCGACAGCGCCTGTTATCAAGGCCAAGGATGAAGAGGTTGCCCAAGCCATCTCGGTGATTTTTTTCTTTAATCTCTTGGCAGCACTGCTATTTCCCAGTTTAGGACAAATCCTGGGATTTTCCACCCAATCGGGTCAAGAATTTGGCTTGTTTGTAGGAACTGCCATCAATGATACCTCCTCTGTCACAGCGGCAGCAAGCACCTGGGATAATCTTTACCAGCTGGGAAGTCAGACCCTAGATACAGGTGTAACAGTCAAATTGACACGAACTCTGGCCATCATACCGATTACTCTTGTTCTGGCCATTCTGCAAGCCAAAAAAGCTCGGTCCAGCCAGTCAGATTTCTCGCTCAAAACGGTCTTTCCGACCTTTATCCTCTTTTTCCTTGGGGCCAGTCTTTTTACGACGATTTGGACTGGTCTGGGCTATTCTCAAGCAATTTTTGCGCCCATCAAGGATTTGTCTAAGTTCTTCATCACCATGGCCATGGCAGCGATTGGACTCAAGACAGACCTGCTTCATCTGCTCAGGACAGGTGGAAGAGCCATTCTGCTAGGGGCCAGCTGCTGGATTAGCATTACCTGCATCTCCCTCCTCTTGCAGTATCTGCTAGGGATGATTGGCTAGTCAGGAATTTATAAACCTGTATTTACAGTTCAACACCTTTAACTAAGGAAATTTTCTAAATGACATTTACTTGTAAATACAGCTTCTTAGAAAGTAAGCGAGGACTTGCTCACAAGAGCGGTCCTTTTATGGTATAATTAAATCTATGATTTCAGGAATTATCAATTTAAAAAAAGAGGCTGGCATGACCAGTCATGATGCGGTTTTCAAGCTCCGCAAGATCCTACAGGAAAAGAAAATTGGCCATGGCGGGACCCTGGACCCAGATGTGACAGGTGTTCTGCCCATTGCGGTTGGCAAGGCTACTCGCATGATTGAGTTCATGCAGGAGGAGGGCAAGGTCTACGAGGGCGAGATTACCATTGGCTACTCGACTACGACAGAAGATGCGTCCGGGGAAACTTTGGAGACGACGCCTGTTTTGGAAATAGCAGAGCAGGCAGTGGATGAGGCTATGGCTAGCTTTGTCGGTCGGATTACCCAGATTCCGCCTATGTACTCAGCTGTCAAGATCAATGGCCGTAAACTCTATGAATATGCACGAGCAGGAGAGCAGGTAGAGCGTCCCCAACGCCAGGTGGACATTTACAGCTTTGAACGCACTAGCCCTATTCAGCTGTCAGACGGCTGTGCCAGATTTACGTTCCGTGTCAAATGCGGCAAGGGAACCTATGTTCGGACCCTGTCTGTGGACCTGGGTGCCAAGCTAGGTTATGCCAGCCACATGTCCAAATTGGAGCGGACTGGTTCAGCAGGCATGTGCCTGGATGACGCCCTGACCTTGGAGGAAATAGCGGTCTTGGTTGCTAGAGATGATTTCTCCTTCCTTCGCCCCATTGAGCAAGGCATTGGTGATCTGCCGATTGTGACCTTGAATGAAGAGCAGGTGGCAGATGCTGGCTTTGGCCGTTTTCTCCAATTGGATGCCAGTGCAGACCGAGTAGCTGGCTTATATGAGGATAAGTTGATTGCTGTTTTTGAAAAACGAGACGACCTCTACAAACCAAGCAAGGTTTTTGCCTAGATTTCGTCCAAAAATATGATAAAATAAACTGTTATGGAAATTATAGAGATAAATGATTACAGGGATTTGAACCAGCAGGAGCCTACGGTGCTGGTTTTGGGTTATTTTGATGGGATTCACCTGGGCCACCAGGCACTCTTGCAGCGGGCCAGAAAAATTGCGGATCAAGAGGGGTTGACCGTGACGGTTTTGACCTTTCCTGAGTCACCCAAGCTGGCTTTTGCCCGCTTTTCGCTGGACTTACTCCTTCATTTGACCAGCCCGGAGCAACGCTACCAGCTCTTGGCAGACCATGGTGTAGACCGGCTATTTTTGACGCCCTTTACCAGTGAATTTGCCAGCAATCAGCCGGAGCAATTTGTAGAACGCTATATCAAGGGGCTCAAGGCTCAGGTCTTGGTGGCAGGTTTCGACTATCATTTTGGCAATTGCAGAGCAGATGTTACGACTTTGGCAGAACTGTTTGATGGTCGGGTTGAGGTTGTGGAGGCAGTGACCATGGGCGGTGAAAAAATTTCTTCCACCCGCATTCGCCAAGCTATTAAAGAAGGGAATGTCACCCTGGCTAATCAATTGTTGGGTCACACCTTTACGACTCAAGGCCTAGTTGTTCACGGGGATGCTAGAGGTCGAACCATTGGCTATCCTACCGCTAATTTGGCTCCTTACGACAGAGTTCATCTACCGTCGGACGGTGTTTATGTAGCAGATGTAGAGGTCGGTGGCCGACGTTACCGAGCCATGACCAGCGTAGGGAAAAATGTCACCTTTGATGGGACTGAACTGCGGATTGAGGCCCATATTTTTGACTTTGAAGACTTTATCTACGGAGAAAGCATGACTATTTTCTGGTTGGAAAAAATCCGTGACATGATTAAGTTTGATGGCATTGAGGCTCTGATGGAGCAGATGAAGAGTGATGAAGCCTATTCACTCAACTGGGGGCAGCATGATTAAAAAATGGGTCCAACACCCTATTTATGAAAAGGTCATGACCTATCTGGCCCTGGCCTACGTTCTTTTGATTGTCTTGGAACTACTGGATACCAGCCTTGTGTATAATTCTGGCTTTCAGACCTTGGATTGGTGCCTATGGTTCATTTTTGTAGTGGACTATTTCGTTCAGCTTTATTATGCAGAAGATAATCTGCAATACATACAGGACCATATCTTGGAATTGATTGCCATTATTCCTTTCGATTCGGTCTTTCGTTTCCTGCAGATTGGTCGGCTGGCGCGGCTTTTTCGCCTGGTCAAGGTTGCCCGCATTTTTGCTCTGTCCAATCGTTTCTGGGACACGCTCAATAAGCTCCTCCACACCAATAGCCTGTCCAAGGTTCTGATGCTCAATGTATCAGCTGTCCTAGTGGCCAGTGGGGTCCTGTCTATCATCGAGAAGAAGTCCTTCTTTGATGCCCTCTGGTGGTCTATTGTAACCATGACAACGGTTGGTTACGGGGATATTGTTCCTACGGATACTATTTCAAAAATTATGGCCATCCTCCTGATGTTGATTGGCATCTGCACCTTCGGTATGGTGACTTCGACCATTACCCGCTTTTTTACCGACAATGAGCGCGAGACCAAGATGGATATTCTCCTTGCCAAAATCGAGGAACAAGGTCTGAAGATTCAGGAGCTGGAGAAAAAAATCGACATTTTGATTAAGAAAGAGGAATAAATCCAGGAATAGCCTTGAAAACGTTCTAAAGTTACGATATAATATAAGTGATTAGGAATGTAGAAGGGAGCTGAAACAGATGATTACCTTGTTTTTATCGCCGAGCTGTACTAGTTGTCGCAAGGCGCGTACATGGTTGACCAATCATGAAGTCCCTTTTATTGAGCACAATATTATGACCAGTCCGCTGACTGCTGTCGAGCTTAAGCAAATTTTAGCCTTGACAGAAAATGGAACGGACGACCTCATTTCGACACGTTCTAAGGTTTTTCAAAAGTTGAATGTGGATGTCGATGACCTGTCCATTGGTCAATTGATTGAATTGATAGAAACCTATCCGAGTCTCTTGCGTCGTCCCATTATCTTGGATGAAAAGCGGATGCAGATTGGGTTTAACGAAGATGAAATCCGTGCCTTCCTTCCTAGAAAATACCGTAAACAAGAATTAAAAAATGCTACATTGCGAGCAGAAATAGGATAAATTGATATGAACAAAAATTATTCATATCCACTTGATTTTTCGTGGAGCACAGAGGAGATTTCCTCCGTGCTTTCTTTTTTGAATCAGGTGGAGCTGGCCTATGAAAAGGGAGCTGATGCAGGACAGGTTTTGACAGCCTACCGTGCCTTCAAGGAAGTGGTTCCCAGTAAGGCCCAAGAAAAGCAAATTGACCGTGATTTTGAGGATGTTTCTGGCTACTCTAGCTACCGTGTAGTCAAGGCTGCCAAAGAAAGGCAGAAGGGGGTGGTCAGACTTGGACGCTAAATACCAGTTTGCCCTGACGATTGTCAAGGAAGCCGGGGACTTTCTCCTGGAACATCTGGACGACCAGTTGGAAATCACTGCAAAGACTAATCCCCAGGACTTGGTAACCCATGTGGATATGGCTATCCAGGAGCGTCTCAGTCAGGCTATTTTATCGCATTATTCTGACGACCATATCTTTGGTGAAGAAGGTGGCGATGTTTCCAGCATTGATACTGGTCATGTCTGGGTCATCGACCCTATTGACGGGACCACGAATTTTATCGCGCAGAAGGCGGATTTTGCCATTATGCTGGCTTATTTTGAAGAAGGAAAAGGGATTTTTGCGGTCATTTACGATCTCATGAATGATGAGATTTTGCATGGTGGTGCTAACTATCCTGTCAAGCTCAATGACCAACTCTTGCCTGCTCCCCAGAAGAAGGATTTTGCCTACAGTTTGCTGGGGCTCAATGCCAAGATTTATGCAGAAAATGCCTATGGTTTGCGGGATTTGGCCCAGCAAACCCTGGGGACGCGATCGGTAGGAAGTGCTGGGATTGGCTTTTTACAGGTTTTGAAGGGTCGTCTTCTGGCCTACGCTTCCTATATTTACCCCTGGGATTATGCGGCAGCAGCCATACTTGGTCAGGCCCTTGGGTTCAGTCTCCTGAGTTTGGAAAATGACCAGCCACTTTACCAGGGACGGGAGTATGTTCTCTTGGTGGCCGACGCCAATGTTGAAGAAGTAAAAAGGTATCTGACATCATGAATTTACCACAAGATTTTATTGATAAATATAGTGAATTGCTTGGACCAGAAGCCCAAGCATTTTTTGAGAGTTTTGACCAGCCAGCTGTTTCAGGGTTTCGTACCAATCCGCTTAAAGAGGCCCAGATGGAATTTGTGGATGCCATTCCGGACATGCCCTGGTCTTACTATGGCAAAGTTTCAGGAAAATCCCCTGAGCACGTGACAGGTCTGGTCTATTCCCAGGAACCGGCCGCTCAGATTGTCGGTCAAGTAGCTGCGCCTGCAAAAGGGATGAAAGTCCTGGACTTGGCGGCAGCCCCAGGAGGCAAGTCGACCCACCTGCTTTCCTATCTGGATAATACTGGCCTCTTGGTCAGTAACGAAATATCGACCAAGCGTTCCAAGATTTTAGCTGAAAATATTGAACGGTTTGGTGCCAGAAATGTTATCGTGACCAATGAATCGGCCGACCGTTTGGCAAAGGTTTTCCCTTCCTATTTCGATATGATTGTTCTGGATGCCCCCTGCTCAGGTGAGGGTATGTTCCGCAAGGATTCGGATGCCATTCAGTACTGGTCAGCAGACTACCCGGCCCAATGTGCGGCTCTACAGAGAGAAATCTTGGAGTCTGCAATAGAGATGCTGGCTCCCCAGGGACAACTGATTTATTCAACCTGCACCTGGTCGCCTGAGGAAAACGAAGAAATTGTAGCCTGGTTAGTAGAAGAATTTCATCTAGAGTTGGTGGATATTCCTAAAATAAATGGAATGGTGGAGGGCATTGGCTATCCTGAGACGGCTCGTATGTATCCGCACCATTTCAAGGGGGAAGGGCAGTTTGTGGCCAAGTTCCGCTATGTCGGTCAGGGAAGAAGCAAGAAAGTCAAGTCTGGCAAGTCCAATCTCAACCGGGAACAAAGCCAGCTCTGGAAGGAGTTTGCGGAACAGCAGTTGCGGGTTCAGTTGGACGGTCTCCTGCAGGTCTTTGGCGACAATCTCTATCTCTTGCCTGCCGGTCTGCCAGACTTATCCAAGGTTAAGATTGCCCGAAATGGTCTTCATCTGGGCATTTTCAAGAAGAAACGTTTTGAGCCAAGTTTTGCCCTTGGTCTTGCCCTGAACAGCCATGAGGTGAAAAAACGAGTGGATATTGGCTTGGATGATTTCACCGCCTATGTGGCTGGTCAGCCTCTTGAAGTGTCCAAGGATTTGCCTAATGGTTGGTATCAGGTAGCGGTTGTTGGAAATGGTCTGGGATTTGCAAAAATTGTCAATGGGACCTTGAAAAACAGCTTTCCCAAAGGCCTTCGTTTTTAAGAGATGCAAGCAGATTATTTTTGCAACTTGCACGGTTATATGTTATAGTGGAATGGTGGAAAAATCTTGTAAATTCTATGTAAAAAATACATAAAATAGAGGAGATTCCACTGAAAAATGTAAAGGAAAAAACGACATGAAAAAAAAGCATAAGCTAGGTATTGCAGCTTTATTTTTAGTTTCTAGTTTGGCCCTTTCTGCTTGCTCGTCATGGATTGATCGTGGAGAATCCATTACAGCAGTAGGGTCGACAGCCCTCCAACCCCTGGTTGAGGCGGCAGCGGATGAATTTGGCTCTGTCAACATCGGTAAGTCTGTCAATGTCCAAGGTGGTGGTTCGGGTACTGGTTTGTCACAGGTTCAGTCAGGAGCTGTCCAAATTGGTAACTCAGACGTATTTGCTGAGGAGAAAGATGGGATTGATGCCAGCCAGCTGGTGGACCATCAGGTAGCAGTTGCAGGTCTAGCGGTCATTGTCAACGAAGAGGTGACAGTAGACGACATCTCGACAGAGGACTTGCGTAAAATCTTCACTGGTGAGATTACCAACTGGAAGGAGCTAGGTGGTAAAGACCTTCCAATTTCCATTATCAACCGTGCAGCAAGTTCGGGTTCTCGTGCGACCTTTGACGGCATCATCATGCAAGGTGAAAAAGCCATTCAAAGTCAGGAACAGGATTCAAACGGGATGGTTAAGTCCATTGTAGCCCAAACGCCAGGAGCGATTTCTTATTTGGCCTTTGCCTATCTAGATGAGTCAGTTCATACCATTAAATTGAACGGGTTTGAACCGACGGCTGAAAATGTAGCGACCAACGACTGGCCAATCTGGGCTTACGAGCACATGTACACTAAGGGCGAGCCTGAAGGTTTGACCAAGGAATTCTTGGACTACATGTATTCAGAAGAAGTCCAAGAAGGTATCGTTGTCAGCATGGGCTATATTTCGATGAATGCCATGAAGGTTGAAAAGACAGCTGATGGCGTGGTCACAGAGAAGGAGTAGAAATGAAAAATCAACAACTTGAAAAAGAATTGTCAACCCCTTCCAGGAACTCTCGTTTAGAGAAATTTGGTCAAATTTTGACCTTCCTTTGCTTGAGCTTGATTGTCTTCATCGTTGCCATGATTTTGATTTTCGTGGCCCAACGCGGACTTTCGACCTTCTTTGTGGATGGCATTAGCATTGTAGATTTCTTGTTCGGTGACAAGTGGGAACCGGCATCCAAAACTTTTGGTGCCCTACCAATGATTTCTGGTTCCTTTATCGTTACCATCCTGTCAGCAATGATTGCAACGCCGATTGCTATCGGAGCAGCAGTCTTTATGACAGAGATTTCACCAAAACGTGGTGCTAAGATTCTCCAGCCAGTTATCGAATTGCTAGTCGGTATTCCATCAGTAGTTTATGGTTTCATCGGTTTGCAGGTGGTGGTACCCTTTGTCCGCTCCATCTTTGGCGGGACAGGTTTTGGTATCTTGTCAGGTGTATTCGTACTCTTCGTCATGATTTTGCCAACTGTAACCTTTATGACAGTGGACAGCTTGAAGGCCGTTCCTCGTCACTACCGTGAGGCAAGTTTGGCCATGGGTTCGACGCGTTGGCAGACTATCTGGCGCGTTATTCTGAACGCAGCTAAACCAGGTATTTTCACAGCTGTTATCTTCGGTATGGCCCGTGCATTTGGTGAGGCCTTGGCTATTCAGATGGTGGTGGGTAACTCAGCGGTTATCCCAACGTCCTTGACAACACCTGCTGCGACCCTGACCTCTGTCTTGACCATGGGTATCGGTAACACGGTAATGGGAACGGTCCAGAACAACGTCCTCTGGTCACTGGCCCTTGTCTTGCTCTTGATGAGCTTGGTCTTCAATATGATTATGAAATTTATTACGAGAGAGGGTAAGAAAAACTATGCACGCTAAGAAAATGGATAAACTGGCGACTGGTATTCTTTACTCTATCGCTACAGTTATCGTCGTTATTTTGACAGCCCTTATCCTCTTTATCCTATTAAGAGGGTTGCCTCATGTAGACTGGCATTTCTTGACCAGCAAATCATCTTCCTATAAAGCAGGTGGTGGTGTTGGTATCCAACTCTACAATTCCTTCTTCCTCTTGGTTGTAACGCTTTTGATTTCAGTTCCTCTGTCAACTGGTGCTGGTATCTACCTAGCGGAATATGCTAAGAAAGGTCCGTTGACCAACTTTATCCGTACCTGTATTGAAATCTTGTCCTCTCTGCCATCGGTAGTCGTTGGTTTGTTTGGTTACTTGATTTTCGTTGTCCAGTTTGAATATGGTTTCTCTATCATCTCAGGTGCCTTGGCCCTGACTGTATTCAACCTGCCACAGATGACCCGTAACGTTGAGGATAGCCTGCGCCACGTTCACCATACACAACGTGAGGCCGGTTTGGCCCTTGGGTTGTCACGCTGGGAAACTGTTCTACACGTGGTCATTCCTGAGGCTTTGCCAGGTATTGTTACTGGTATTGTCCTTGCATCCGGTCGTATCTTCGGTGAAGCAGCAGCTCTGATTTATACCGCTGGTCAATCAGCTCCGGCTCTTGATTGGTCCAACTGGAACCCGCTCAGCGTTACCAGCCCGATTTCGATTTTCCGTCAGTCAGAAACCCTAGCGGTTCATATCTGGAAGGTCAACAGTGAGGGAACGATTCCTGATGCGACACAAGTATCTGCAGGTTCTGCAGCCATCCTCTTGGTATTTATCTTGATTTTCAACCTTTCTGCCCGTTATATCGGTAAGAAACTTCATGCGAAAATGACTTCTGCAGCATAAGCAGTCGACTTATAAGGAGAAAAAATGGCAGAATATAACTGGAATGAACGCCATATCATTACCTTCCCAGAAGAAAAAATTGCCCTTTCGACAAAGGATGTACATGTTTACTACGGTAAAAATGAAGCTATCAAGGGCATTGATATGCAGTTCGAGAAAAATAAAATCACAGCCTTGATTGGTCCGTCAGGTTGTGGGAAATCGACTTACCTTCGCAGTCTCAATCGGATGAATGATACCATTGATATTGCCAAGGTAACCGGCCAAATCCTCTATGAAGGAATTGACATTAACAAGTCAAACATGAACGTTTACGAAATCCGTAAGCACATCGGTATGGTTTTCCAACGTCCCAACCCATTTGCTAAGTCCATCTACAAAAACATTACCTTTGCCCATGAGCGTGCAGGTGTCAAGGACAAGCAAGTCTTGGATGAAATCGTGGAAACCTCGCTCAAGCAAGCAGCCCTCTGGGACCAGGTCAAAGACGATTTGCACAAGTCAGCCTTTACCTTGTCAGGTGGTCAGCAGCAACGCCTCTGTATCGCGCGTGCTATCTCTGTAAAACCACAGATTTTGCTTATGGATGAGCCAGCTTCAGCCCTGGACCCAATTGCGACGATGCAGTTGGAAGAAACCATGTTTGAACTCAAGAAGAATTATACGATTATCATCGTGACTCACAACATGCAACAAGCAGCCCGGGCCAGCGATTATACAGCCTTCTTCTACCTGGGTGATTTGATTGAGTATGATAAGACATCAAACGTCTTCCAAAATGCCAAACTCAAGTCAACCAGCGACTACGTTTCAGGACACTTCGGATAGAAAGGAGACACCATGACAACACCTATTTTACAAGTAAAAGATTTGTCTGTTTACTACAATAAGAAAAAGGCTTTGAACAGCGTCTCTATTGATTTCTACCCAAATGAGATTACAGCCTTGATTGGTCCCTCAGGTTCTGGTAAATCAACGCTTTTGCGGTCTATCAACCGTATGGGCGATTTGAACCCAGAAGTAACCTTGACAGGAGCTATTGATTACAACGGCAAGAATATTTATAGTCCACGCACAGATACTGTTGACTTGCGCAAGGAAATCGGGATGGTCTTTCAGCAACCCAACCCATTCCCAATGACCATTTATGAGAATGTTGTCTATGGTCTTCGTATCAATGGTATCAAGGATAAGGCCGTCTTGGATGAGGCAGTAGAACGTTCGCTCAAAGGTGCTTCTATCTGGGATGAGGTCAAGGATCGTCTCCATGACTCGGCCTTGGGTTTGTCAGGTGGTCAGCAGCAACGTGTTTGTGTGGCCCGTGTATTGGCAACCAGTCCTAAGATTATTTTGATGGATGAGCCTACCTCGGCCCTTGACCCGATTTCGGCTGGTAAGATCGAAGATACGCTCTATGGCTTGAAAGAAAAGTACACCATGGTTCTGGTTACCCGTTCTATGCAGCAGGCGTCCCGTATCTCAGACCGTACTGGTTTCTTCTTGGATGGCGACTTGATTGAGTACAATAAGACCAAGGAAATGTTCTTGAATCCAGCTCGCAAGGAAACCGAAGACTATATTACTGGTAAATTCGGTTAATCTTCATTTAGATATAGAAAAGAGATATATATGTTAAGAGCACAATTTGAAGAAGAATTAGGAAAATTGCATAATCAATTCTATGCCATGGGGAACGAAGTACAGGCGCAAATCAACAATGCAGTCCGTGCCTTTACAACTCATGACCGTGAATTGGCTAAGGAAGTCATCGAGGCAGATAGCAAAATCAATGAATTTGAAGTCAAACTTGAGAAAAAGTCACTTGAAATCATTGCCTTGCAACAGCCTGTATCAACAGACTTGCGCCGTGTTATCACTGTCTTGAAAGCAACCAGCGACTTGGAGCGTATGGGAGACCATGCTGTTTCTATCGCCAAGGCGACTATCCGCATGAAGGGTGAAGTTCGTATCCAGATTGTTGAAGATGAAATCAAGAAGATGGGTAAAGAAGTCCGTAATCTGGTAGAAGCGGCTCTGGATCTCTACTTGAATGCATCAGAAATCGAAATAGCCTACGAAGTGGCAGCTCGTGATGAAATCATCAATAATTTCTACGCGACAATCCAGGAATTGACCACTGAAGAAATCAAGAAAAATCCGGACGCTTTGATTGCCGGACGTGATTACTTCCAAGTCTTGACCTACCTGGAGCGTGTAGGGGATTACGCGAAAAATATCTGTGAGTGGATGGTCTATCTCCGCACAGGTGATATCACAGAATTGTAAGAATAGCATAAACTATTGAAGTCTTTAGCATCCGTCTAGAGGCTTTTTTCTTGGGTTCTGTGTCTTGATTGTTGGGGTGAGAGTTAGGGTCTGCTTCTCAGGGGAATCGTCTGCTTTTAGTAGGAATTGGCGCTAAAATATGGTATAATGAAGGGTATTCGTTGGAATGTTTTAATACTCTTCGAAAATCAAAAATATCCGTCGTCAAGTGCCTTGGTGAGTGAAAAGCTCCGGGGGAGGTTTTCAGCCTGTCTCCTTGAAACGAGAGAACGACAGAGTTCTACCTTCGGCGTTTTTGAGGCGAACAAGTTCGCTCTATTTCCAGCCTTCAACTGTTCCCCAAACAGTTGAAGCTAGGCTAGATTGATTTTCATTAAGTATAACTAGAAAAATAAGGGATGAACATGACAGAAGAAATCAAAGATTTACAAGAAAAAGCCCAGGAATATGATGCCAGTCAAATTCAGGTCCTAGAGGGACTGGAGGCTGTTCGCATGCGTCCGGGTATGTATATCGGGTCTACTTCTAAAGAAGGCCTCCACCACCTGGTTTGGGAAATCGTCGACAACTCGATTGACGAGGCACTGGCAGGCTTTGCCAGCAAGATTGAAGTCTTTATTGAGCCAGATAATTCGATTACGGTTGTTGACAATGGCCGTGGTATCCCGGTTGATATTCAGGAAAAAACAGGTCGTCCGGCCGTTGAGACAGTCTTTACCGTTCTCCACGCCGGTGGTAAATTTGGCGGTGGCGGCTACAAGGTGTCAGGTGGTTTGCACGGTGTAGGTTCATCGGTCGTCAATGCCCTGTCTACCCAGCTGGATGTCCATGTCTATAAAAATGGTCAGGTATATTATCAAGAATACCGTCGTGGTGAAGTGGTAGATGATTTGAAGGTCATTGGTGAGACAGACCGCAATGGTACTACCGTTCACTTTATTCCAGACCCAGAAATCTTCACGGAAACGACCGAGTTTGACTTTGCTAAGCTCAATAAACGTATCCAGGAATTGGCCTTCCTCAACCGTGGTTTGCAGTTGACCATCAGCGATAAGCGTGAGGGGCAGGAGCAGACCAAGGAGTACCACTATGAGGGCGGTATTGCCTCTTACGTGGAATATCTCAATGAAAATAAGGATGTCATCTTTGAGACGCCGATTTACACAGACGGTGAGATGGATGACATCACCGTCGAAGTGGCCATGCAGTACACGACCAGCTACCATGAAAATGTGGTCAGCTTTGCCAACAATATCCATACCCATGAAGGCGGTACCCATGAGCAAGGTTTCCGTACGGCCCTGACTCGTGTTATCAATGACTATGCTAAGAAAAATAAAATCCTCAAGGAAAATGAGGACAATCTGACTGGTGAGGATGTTCGTGAGGGTCTGACCGCCGTTATCTCTGTCAAGCACCCTGGACCGCAGTTTGAAGGTCAGACCAAGACCAAGCTGGGCAACAGCGAAGTTGTTAAAATCACCAACCGTCTCTTCTCAGACGCCTTTGCGGAGTTTCTTTTGGAAAATCCACAAATTGCCCGTCGAATTGTAGAAAAAGGCATTCTGGCCAGCAAGGCTCGTATTGCTGCCAAGCGGGCGCGTGAAGTCACCCGTAAGAAGTCAGGTTTGGAGATTTCCAACCTGCCTGGTAAATTGGCTGATTGTTCGTCAAATGACGCGACTAAGACAGAGCTCTTTATCGTCGAAGGGGATTCGGCTGGTGGTTCGGCTAAATCTGGTCGTGACCGTGAGTTCCAGGCCATTCTGCCTATCCGTGGTAAGATTTTGAACGTGGAAAAGGCCAGCATGGATAAAATCCTGGCCAACGAAGAAATCCGTAGTCTCTTTACAGCTATGGGGACTGGTTTTGGGGCAGATTTTGATGTTGAGAAAGCACGCTACCAAAAATTGGTCATCATGACCGATGCCGATGTCGACGGAGCTCATATCCGAACCCTTCTCTTGACCCTCTTTTACCGTTACATGCGTCCGATTGTCGAAGCGGGTTACGTCTATATTGCCCAGCCACCAATCTATGGTGTCAAGGTCGGAAGTGAGATTAAGGAATACATCCAACCAGGAGCCAATCAAGAACAAGAACTCCAGGCAGCCTTAGAAAGACATAGTACAGGACGTTCCAAGCCAACCATTCAGCGGTACAAAGGTTTGGGAGAAATGGACGATCACCAGCTCTGGGAAACAACCATGAATCCTGAAAATCGTCTTATGGCACAAGTTTCAGTAGATGATGCTGCTGAGGCAGATAAAATCTTTGATATGTTGATGGGAGACAAGGTTGAACCCCGTCGCGAGTTTATCGAGGAAAATGCGGTTTACTCAACATTGGATATTTAGAACATATTCACTGAAAAAAATTGTGCACTAGCTAGCAATATATGGTATAATAAGGCGATATATTCTAGTAAATTACTATACTATCTAAGGAGAACTACATGTCTAGAGGAACAATCTATTTAATCGTAGCGATTGTTGTCATTTTAATTGTTGCCTATGTAGCCTGCCTCATCATCCGTAAGAGAAACGAGCAGAAGTTGCTCCAGTTGGAGGATCGTAAGGAAGAGCTATTTAACCTGCCTGTGAATGATGAAGTGGAGCAGGTAAAGACCTTGCACTTGATTGGTCAGAGTCAAATTTCCTTCCGCGAGTGGAATCAAAAATGGGTGGACCTTTCCCTCAATTCATTTGCAGATATTGAGAACCATATTTTTGAAGCAGAAGGGTTTAACAATGCTTTCCGCTTTGTCAGCACAAAGAATGCTATTGACAGCATTGAGAGCCAGATTGACCTAATTGAAGAAGATATCACGTCAATCCGTCAAGGCTTGGCAGAGCTTTCCGAACAAGAAGAGAAAAATACTGGTCGTGTCAAATACGCCTTGGATATGTTTGAAGAATTGCAGGCAACTCTGCAGAAAAATTCAGGCAAGTACGGCGATACACTTCCAGAGCTTGAAAAGCAAGTTAAGAATATCGAAGTTGAATTTTCAGAATTCGTTATGCTCAATTCTTCTGGTGACCCGCTTGAGGCAGCTGAAATTCTGAACAAGACAGAGGAGCACATGATTGCCCTCAATCAAATCATGGATCGAATCCCTGCCTTGGTGGAGAAAGTGGATGTAGACTTCCCAGAGCAGTTGGAAGATTTGGAGTCTGGTTACCGTAAGTTGGTTGAGCAGAATTACCTGTTCACAGAGACGGACATTGAGTCGACTTTCCAGGAAATCCGTGTTGCTATTCGTGAAAATTCAGCCCTCATCGTGTCATTTGATTTGGATGTGGCTGAGGCTGAAAATACCCACATTCAAGAGCGCATTGACCATCTCTATGATGTATTCCAGAAGGAAATTGATGCTCACAAAGAGACAGTTAAAATCAGCAAAACCCTGCCCAAGTATTTGGAGCATATCCGCAGCAATTCAGACAAATTGACAGAAGAGGTTAACCTTCTTCAAGCTACCTACGTTTTGGCGGATAGCAAGGTTTCTCGTATTCAACAATTGGCAAATCGCTTGACATCACTGGATGCTGTTGTGACAGAAGGTGTTGAAGATTTGGACAATCCTCAGGTAGCCTATTCAATTCTTCAGGAGCGCTTGGAACATGCCCTTGCAAGTTTGAAAGAAATTGAAGAAGAGCAGTTAGTCTTGGCAGACTATCTCAAGACCCAAGAGGATTCAGAAAAATCGGCTCGTATCAAAGCAAATCTCTATATTCATAAGCTGCACACCCTGAAACGCTTTATGGAAAAACGAAATCTTCCTGGTATTCCAGAATATTTCCTTTCAAGTTTCTTCCGTACCAGCGATCAGGTGGAAGCTTTGGCGGCAGAGTTAGAGTATTCAAAAATCAATATTGAAATCATTAATCGATTGTTGGAGAATGCGACCTATGATATGGAAAAATTAGAAGAAATTGCCTACTCAATCGTTCAGTATTCTACACT
This sequence comes from Streptococcus sp. P25B114, assembly GCF_053010325.1. Classification (NCBI taxonomy): domain Bacteria; kingdom Bacillati; phylum Bacillota; class Bacilli; order Lactobacillales; family Streptococcaceae; genus Streptococcus; species Streptococcus sp. P25B114. Next base: position 56,612 of record NZ_JBRKNW010000009.1, read on the forward strand.
GACAGAGCAGTTGCTTCAGTATTCTAACCGCTACCGTTCATTCGACGAGAATATTCAAAAAGCCTTCAATCGTTCGCTTGCAATTTTTGAAAAAGATTTTGATTATCAAGCATCATTTGAAGAAATCTCATTTGCCTTGGAAGCAGTTGAACCAGGCGTTACAGAACGTTTTGTTCGTTCATACGAAAAGACTCGCGAAAGCATTCGTTATTAACAGAAGATTAAGGACTGAAGCAGTAGCTTCGGTCCTTGTTTGCGCTTTGGAGATTGCAGCGAAGCAATTGGATTAAGGTTGAAAGGACAGTTGTATAGGTGCAATCTGCATAGAAAAACTCCTCAGAATGGTCATTCTAAGGAGTAGTGAAATATGTCAACAGGTTTCAAATTAATGACACAGGGAAAGGAAGTTAGCTTATCTCCCATTTCCTAATTCCCTGCGCTGGTGCTGGTTTCCGTTGTTGTGTCAGAATCATCTGTGTCGCTGGAAGTTGTCGCACTTGTCTCAGCTGTTTCTTTATGTAATTCCTGATAGCTCGGTGCTTTAAAGAGACTGACGGTCGATTGTTTATTTTTTTGTGCCCAGAGGCTGGTTGACTCTTGACCAAGTGTTTCTTCTCTTTCTAGCAGTTTTTTCAGGGAATCTTGATAGGAATAAGTTGAAACATCTGGGAATCCGATATCGGTTTTTAAGAAACGGAAGAGATCGCCAGTTTGAATAGCATCGCTAGTTGCTAACTGAGAAGCTACCCGATTTTTTATATTTTCGATTTTAGCCAAAGTCGTTTCATCTGGATTGGTGAGTTCGATGCCACTATCGGTGTAGTAGAGCTTGCCAGCATAGGATGTATATTCTGGTGTAACAAAGGTATCTGCTGTTCGCATGGCAACAATCTGTTGTTTCTGCGGTGACAGTAAATCTTGTCCAACTTGTAGGAATTGATTGGTTTCAATGCCTAGTAAGTGCTCAATGGTTGGCAAGGAGTCTATCTCGCCACCGTAGGTATCAATGATTCGTCCCTCTGTCATTCCAGGTACCACAATCATGTAGGGAACCCGTTGTAACATGGCGTTGTCGTATTCGGACCAAGTTTCTGAGTCCTTGCCAATGAGGGCAGCCAAATCCGGGTTACGGGAATTAGAAATACCGTAATGGTCGCTGTAGAGGACAATGATAGAATTTTCGTAGAGGCCACTTTCTTTCAGGTAGTCAAAGAAAGCCTTGACTGCTGCATCGAGATAGTTTGCTGTAGCAAAGTAGCTATTGATGGTCGCATCCTCTCCCTTGGCCAGTGGGAAGCCGACTTCGTCGCCGCTCAAGCTGGTTGTGAATGGATAGTGATTGGATACGAGAATGTATTTGGCGTAGAATGGTTGCTGGAGAAGCTCCAGATACTGAATGGAATCAGCCAGGACAACCTTGTCATTGAGCCCGTATTGGAAGGAATTTTCTTCCGTCGGTTCTGAGAAGTAGGAAATATCAAAGAAGTTGTTGTATCCCCAGCGCTTGTAAGTGTTGTTTCGGTTCCAGAAGGTGCCGGTATTTCCGTGGAAGACAGCTGAGTCGTAACCGGCCAACTTGGATAGGATATAGGGAGCAGCTTGCTGGCTATTGCTTCCCCCATACTGGACCATAAAGGAACCCTGGTCGAGTCCGAATAAAGATGTATCCATCATGGTCTCAGCATCGGAGGTTTTCCCCGCCTTGACCTGGTGGAAGAAGTTTGAGAAAGCAAGGGTAGAGTTGGAATGGTAGAGGGAGTTGAGGAAGGGAGTAACCTCGTATTCCTGGCCGTCGACCTCTAGTTTGTAATCAATGATGAACTGCTGTAGACTTTCCAGGTGCAGGTAGATGACATTTTTCCCCTTGGCCTTGCCAAAAAATTCAGGATTTGGTGCTGCATAATTGGTTTGGATGAAGCTTTGCACAGGCTCCAAATCGGCTGCGCTGGCACCGGAACGGTCCTTCTCCGCAGAATAGGTCTGGTTGGCATTATAGCTTAAGTAGGCTGGCAAGCCCAGGGCCCGAACGATATAGGTATTGGAAAAACCGCGGGACAAGAGCTCTGGGCGATCAATTTCTGCTAAGAATAGGTTGATCGAAAAAAGCAGAACAGATAGTGACGTTAGGGCCAGAGCCTGTTTCTGAGGGAAAACTGAACGGTCTAAGCTTATTTTTTTAGCGCGAATCAGGAAAATCAGGGCAACAAAATCTAAGAAATAAACTAGGTCCCAGGGACGAAATAACTTGGTCACTGCTTGTCCCTTAAACCCTTCGGAAACGCTGGAAGATGCCAAAATAGTCGAGACGGAGAAGAAATCTGAAAATTCTCGGTAGTAGACAGCATTTGCGAACAGCCAGGCAAAGAGGAGGAAGTAAATTGTCCCTGCAGTTGCGTAAAAGAGCTTGCTATTTTTGATATAGAGGGCCAGCCCCAGCAGCAGTAGCCCCAGTGGAATAGGGTTGATAATGGCAATCAGCAACTGGTAGGGGTTGGATAGGTCCAGGTTAAAGTCAACAAAATAGGCCCACAAGGTCTTGAGCCAATAGCTGGTCAGGAGGGCAAGAATAAAAGCCAGTCGGCCACTCAGGTGCTGTTTCATCCATTGGCTAATCTTTTTCACCATTCTAAAGTCCTCTCTGTCCTCTCAAAAAATTTTATAAGCCCCCTCACACCGAAGGCAGATTTAGAAACTGGCTCTATATAAGAGTTCCGGTCTGTGAATATAGGTTCTCATCATTATACCACATTTTATACCACATTTTCAAAACATGCTTGAATTCTAGGAGTTTTTTTGTGAATCGAATAATTTTTTGGTATAATATTTCCATGAAATTGATTCTACATCCCAAAGCTGAAAAAAGGCTAAAAAGAGGACAGCATGGGCTCCTGGAACACGATTTTTTGGTTCAACCGGAGCTGGACAAGTGGGTGGAACTCTATAATCAAGCCAATCAGTTTATTGGTCAGGCCTATATTTCCAAAGAGAATAAGGGCTATGGCTGGTTGGTTAGTTCTACCAAGCAGGCAGTGACAGAGGAATGGTTTGTCAAACTCTTTGAGACCGCCAAATCTAAGCGGCAGGCCTATCTCCATTCTGAGCAGACGACTGCCTTCCGTCTCTTCAATCAAGATGGCGATGGTTTTGGTGGTTTTACAGTGGATTTGTATGCTGACTATGCTGTATTCTCCTGGTATAATTCCTTTGTTTATGGCATCAAAGAGGTGATTATTTCTGCCTTTAGCCAGGTTTATCAAGAGCTTGCAGGTGCCTATGAAAAGATTCGTTTTAAGGGATTGGATTATGAGAGTGCACATCTATACGGTCAGGAGGCTCCAGATACCTTTACGGTTTTGGAAAATGGTGTCCGCTATCAAGTTTTTATGAACGATGGATTGATGACGGGAATTTTTCTGGACCAGCATGAGGTCCGTGGCTCACTAATAGATGGTCTCGCAGCTGGAAAATCCCTGCTCAATATGTTTTCCTATACGGCAGCCTTCTCGATTGCAGCGGCTATGGGCGGAGCCAGCCGGACGACCTCTGTTGATTTGGCTAAGCGATCTCGGGAGCTGTCCCAGGCGCATTTTGAGGCAAATGGTGTGGATGTTGACCAACATAGCTTTGTGGTCATGGATGTTTTTGAATACTTCAAATATGCCAAGCGTAAGAGCTTGACCTACGATGTTATCGTTATTGATCCACCAAGCTTTGCCCGTAATAAAAAACAAACTTTTTCGGTTGCCAAGGACTACCATAAGCTGGTTAGTCAGGCGGTGGAGATTTTAGAGCCAAATGGTCATTTGATTTTGTCAACCAATGCGGCCAATCTTTCCCTGGAGAAATTCAAGGACCAGATTGAAAAAGGATTCGGCGCTGTCAAGCATCGCTATGTGACGACCTATCGTCTTCCGTCGGATTTTGTATACAATAAAAAAGATGAAAGTAGTAATTACCTTAAGGTCTTTACAATACAGGTGAAAAAATGAAAATAGTCGTTCCGATTATGCCTAGAAATTTGGAGGAAGTGGAAGCCTTAGACGTTGAGCGTCTGGCCGAGGCGGACTTGATTGAATGGCGGGCAGATTATCTGCAAAAAGAAGCTATCTTGACTCTTGCGCCTGCTATTTTTGAAAAATGCAATGGTAAGGAAGTGATTTTCACGGTTCGTACGACGCGTGAGGGTGGCTATCTGGACCTAGATGACCAGGAATATGTGGACTTAATTAAGGAAGTTGCTGGACTTTATCAGCCTGAGTACATTGATTTTGAATACTATTCATATAAGGCCGTCTTCGACCAGATGCTGGACTTTCCAAATTTGGTCCTGAGCTACCACAACTTTGAGGAGACACCGGCCAACTATCTGGAAATCATGTCTGAATTGACTAGTCTATCGCCAGCTGTTGTTAAGATTGCTGTGATGGCTAAGTCAGAGCAGGATGTTCTGGATGTGATGAACTACACACGAGGTTTCAAAACCCTCAATGCAGAGCAGACCTTTGCGACGATTTCCATGGGTGAGCTGGGTAAACTCACTCGCATCGCTGGTCACATAACTGGTTCATGCTGGACTTTTGCAAGTTTAGATGAGGTTTCTGCGCCTGGGCAAATGTCCCTGGCCAATACCCGAAAGTTTTTAGAGATTTTGGAGAATTAGGATGAGATATTTAACTGCTGGAGAGTCCCATGGACCACGTTTGACGGCTATTATTGAGGGAGTGCCTGCCGGCCTTCCATTGACTGCAGATGACATCAATGCGGACTTGATTCGCCGTCAGGGCGGTTACGGTCGCGGAAGTCGGATGAAAATCGAGACAGACCGTGTGGAAATCACGGCTGGTGTTCGTCATGGTAAGACGACTGGGGCACCGATTACGCTCAATGTGACCAACAAAGACCACCAGAAGTGGCTGGACATTATGGCAGTGGAAGATATTGAGGACAAGCTCAAGTCAAAACGCCGGATCAAGCATCCTCGTCCAGGTCATGCGGACTTGGTCGGCGGGATGAAATACCGTTTTGACGACCTTCGTAATTCCTTGGAGCGGTCATCTGCGCGTGAGACGACCATGCGGGTGGCGGTAGGTGCCGTTGCCAAGCGCATTTTGGCTGAGTTGGACATTGAAATTGCCAACCACGTTGTCGTCTTCGGTGGCAAGGAAATCGACGTTCCAGATGGTCTGACTGTTGCAGAAATTCGTGAATTGGCTGCTAAGTCTGAAGTGTCTATTGTCAACCAGGAACGTGAGCAGGAAATCAAGGATTACATTGATCAAATCAAACGCGACGGAGACACGATTGGTGGTGTTGTCGAGACAGTTGTCGGTGGAGTGCCTGCTGGTCTTGGTTCCTATGTGCAATGGGATAGAAAATTAGATGCAAAATTGGCCCAGGCCGTTGTGTCTATCAATGCCTTCAAGGGAGCAGAATTTGGAGTAGGATTCCAAGCAGGTTATTTGAGAGGTAGCCAGGTCATGGACGAAATCCTGTGGAATGCAGAAGAGGGCTACACTCGCCGCACCAACAATCTCGGTGGTTTTGAGGGTGGCATGACCAATGGTCAGCCCCTGGTCATCAAGGGAGTGATGAAACCAATTCCGACCCTCTACAAGCCGCTTATGTCAGTGGATATTGACACTCACGAGCCTTACAAGGCGACGGTGGAGCGTTCCGATCCGACGGCGTTGCCAGCGGCGGGAGTGGTCATGGAGGCTGTTGTGGCGACAGTTCTTGCGACAGAAATCTTGGACAAGTTCTCATCTGATAACCTGGAAGAACTCAAGGCAGCTGTGGCTAGCCACCGTGACTATGTGAAGAATTTCTAGGAGTCTCATGACAAAAACGATTTATATTGCAGGCTTGGGTCTGATTGGGGCCTCTTTGGCCCTGGGTATTCGGAAGGCCCACCCAGATTACCGAATCATTGGCTACAATCGCGGTGAGCAATCGCGGCGCGTGGCTCTGGAGCGGGGCATGGTGGACCTGGCGACAGACAATTTTACCCAGTATGCAGGTCAGGCAGATGTGATTATCCTCTGTGTGCCTATCCAGCAGACTATCGAATTTATCAAAGAACTGAGCCAATTGGGCTTAAAAGAAAATGTCCTTGTGACTGACGCAGGTTCGACCAAGGTGGCCATTGTGGCAGCGGCTGAGGAATACCTGGCACCCAAAGGTATCAACTTTATTGGTGGACATCCCATGGCAGGTAGCCATAAATCGGGCGCTGAGGCGGCAGATAGCTTGCTCTTTGAAAATGCCTATTTTATCATGACGCCTTCTAGTCTGACCAAGCCAGATGCAGTGCCACGATTGACAGATTTGTTGTCGGGGACCGGTGCTCGTTTTGTGCAAATCGATGCAGAGGAGCACGACCGGGTGACCAGTCAGGTTTCCCATTTTCCTCACGTTTTGGCATCTAGTCTGATGAATCAGGCTGGGGACTATGCTCTGGACCATCCTTTCACTAATAATTTTGCGGCAGGTGGTTTCAGGGATATGACGCGGATTGCTGAGAGTGAGCCTGGCATGTGGACCAGTATTTTGGTGACCAATCCAGAGCCGATTCTGGGACGGATTGAGGAATTTAAGGCGAGGTTGGACCAAGTAGCTCAGCTATTATCCACAAAAGACCAGGATGCTATCTGGGAGTTTTTCGACCATGGACGGAAGATGCGAAAGGCTATGGAAATTCATAAGCGGGCTGGTGTGGATTCCTTCTATGATTTGTTTATCAATGTTCCGGATGAGGAAGACACGGTCTTGAAGGTGCTGGAGGTCCTGCGAGGCATTTCGATCGTCAATATCCGTATCAACGAGGAAAACCGTGAGGATATTTACGGTATCTTGCAAATTACGTTTAAAAATAAGGAAGATTTGGAGGATGCTGCTGGACGGTTGCGTCAGCAGACGGACTACCAAATCCACCTAGATTAGGAGAAAATTATGTCAACAAATATCTATGATATTGCCAATGAGTTGGAGCGTGCTATCCGCAATTTGCCTGAATACAAGGCGGTTGAAGCGGTTAAGGTGTCTGTGGAAGCCAATCCAGAAGCCAAGTCTATTTTGGAAGGCTATATTGAGTTCCAAAAGTCTATCCAGGCTAAATTGCAGGCTGGTGACATTCCGACTGAAGTGGACCAGAAAAAGATGTTGGACTTCAATAAGCAGGTTCAAGGTAACGCTCTTTTGACAGAGTACTTCAGCAAGCAACAGCAGTTGGGAACCTACGTAGCTGATTTGGAGCGGATTATCTTCACACCGCTGAATGAATTGTTATAAGAGAAATCAAGTATGTCATGAAAATGGCATGCTTTTTTGAAAGGTGATTATTGATGAAATTGATTAATGAATGGCTTGAGCAGTTTGAATGTATGGACAATTATCCTTTAGTTGGCCCCTTCTTTTATAGTACAGAAAAAGCCTTGCGTTTTGAGATTGGACCTGTGGATGAGGCTGAAACTCTTCCTAGAAAAGTTTATCTTGACCATGCTTATGCGCGTGCGGTAGAGCTTTTGGAGCGGGCTAGTTCAGCATACGACTATGTGGTTCTTTCACTGCTTCGACAGGAAGATAGGGATATCGACTCTTACCTTTGGCATTTTACATCGAAATTTAACTTTGACAAGTGTCCTGAGCCTGACTTGATTGAAGTGGAGGACTGGACGGGAGAAGTGCTGGTCTATGAACGCTATCTTTTTCCGGTCGCTGACCAAGATTTGAAAGCTCTGTTGAAGGAGATTATCAAAGCCGACCATGGTGGTTTTCACTACCTTTCTGCTTCAGTATTCTTCCTATCCAGTAAGGAAAAAGTCATTTATCATTGCTATGACGATAGTGGAGTAGATATCGCGGTGGTGGATGATGACAAGCGTCGCCAACTTTTTACAGATTGCCATGACCTTCTTTTTGACTATGATATGGAGGAGACGAGGAGACGGATGAGGTTGATGGAGTAGAAAGGTATCCTTGGCAGCAGCTGGGGATATATTTTTATCCATTTGATATGATATACTAGTTTATATAGAAAGAATAGAGAGGTTCCTATGGAAATTGATAACCGAACGGTCTTGCTTGGGGACCAGTTAAAAGAGCATATAACAAAGGGAAGCACAGTCAAGATGGCTGCGGCAACCTTTTCCATGTTTGCCTATCAAGCCTTGAAAGAGGAGTTGGAAGAAATCGATAGTCTGAAATTTATCTTTACCAGCCCAACCTTCACGACCAACGAAGTCGCCAAAGAATACCGTGAATATACTATACCCAAGAAACAGCGAGAATCATCTATATTTGGAGCTGAGTACGAGCTCAAATTGATGAATGAACTAACCCAAAAATCTCTGGCTAGAGAATGTGCCGACTGGGTGCGTCGAAAGGCTCAGTTTAAGTCTATCAATGTCCATGAAGAAATTGACAACGGCATTCGGATTGAAAACGATCAAATCATTGCAGTTGATAAGCTGAAAAATTTTGACCGTAAGGAATTGGGCTATGAAAATTCTCTTTTTAAGTCCAGTCGGAATCTCTACACAGAGCCACAAAGCTTGACCTATCTGCGAAACTTTGAAGACTATTGGGACAATGATGAATACTTCCGTGATGTGACCGAGGAAGTTTTAGAAAATCTGACCTTGGCTCACAAGGAGCACTCGCCAGAATTCCTCTACTATGTCATGCTTTATAATATCTTTAGCGAATTTTTAGAAGATGTCAATCAAGACCAACTCCCAAATGAACATGTTCAGTATAAGGAAACCAAGATTTGGAATCTTTTATATGATTTTCAAAAGGATGCGGTCAAGTCGTTGATTTCAAAATTGGAACGCTACAACGGCTGTATCTTGGCGGATTCAGTCGGTTTAGGAAAAACCTTTACAGCTCTTGCTGTCATGACCTACTATGCCTATCGAGGCAAACGGATCTTGGTCCTCTGTCCAAAAAAGTTGGAGCACAACTGGAATATGTACCGTCACGACTATGTCAACAATCCCATTTATGACCGCTATCTTCAGTATGATGTCCTCTACCATACAGACCTCAGCCGTGACAAGGGAACATCAAATGGGATTGATTTGGCGCTCAACCGTTGGGATACCTATGATTTGGTGGTCATTGATGAATCACACAATTTTAGAAACGGTGGATCATCTGATGCCGAGATTGAAGAAGGTCGTGAAAATCGCTATTCCCGCTTGATGAATCGGATCATCAAAAGCGGTGTACCGACAAAGGTTCTTATGTTGTCTGCAACCCCTGTCAATAATCGCTTTAATGATTTGAAAAATCAAATTGCCCTAGCCTATGAGGGCGATGCGGCACAATTTGATGCCAAATTAGATACCAAATCCTCCATCAATGATATCTTCCGTATGGCACAGGCTGCTTATAATCAATGGGCAGAGCTACCAGCAGAATCACGGACGACAGCAGCTTTACTAGATAGACTTGATTTTGATTTCTTCAAAGTCCTTGATAGCGTGACCATTGCACGAAGCCGTAAGCATATCCGACAATTTTATGATAGAAATGCGATTGGTGATTTTCCAGAACGACTGGCCCCTAAAAACTTCTATCCAGACTTGACGGTCAATCGAAGAGATATTACTTATGAACGGATTTATGCTCTGTTAGACCAACTTCAATTAACAATCTATCAGCCAAGTCTTTTCATTCATCCCTCAAAACGTTCCCGCTATGAAAAAGCGGAAGGGCAAGGTTTGACCCAGCTTGGACGGGAAACGGGTATTAAGAAACTGATGATGATCAACCTCTTGAAACGTTTGGAAAGTTCTATTGAGGCCTTTCGCTATACCTTGATTGACGTGGTCAAGGCTTATGTAGACAAAACAATTCTGAGCATAGAAGAGTTTGAAGTTGCAGGTGGTGAGGGAAGTGTTCAGTTGCAAGAGTTGGCTGAAGATGATTTTGATGTCGAAGATAGCAACACGGATTTCTTTGTTGGAAAGAAATTCCCTATCAAGCTGGCTGATATGGACTATCTATCTTGGAAGAGAGATTTACAGGCTGACCAAACAGTGTTGAGAGAATTAGAAGATCTGGTCAATTTAATCACACCACAGGAAGATCAAAAATTACAGACCTTGTTTAACTTGATTGATGACAAATTGGCACAGCCAATCAATCCAGATAACAAGAAAGTGATTATCTTCTCAGCCTTTGCGACGACAACAGACTATCTTTATAAAAATATTAGCCACTATCTCTTGGATAAGTATGGACTTCATACAGCCCAGATTTCAGGGACAAAAGGTTTTTCGACCACCCTGCCACTTAAAAATAAGGACTTGAACACCCTTCTGACCTATTTTTCTCCGAGATCCAAGCAGAAGGACTTGCTTTATCCTGATGATCATCGAGAAATTGATGTCTTGATTGCGACAGATGTTATCTCAGAAGGTCAAAACCTGCAAGACGCTGATACCATGATAAACTATGACATTCACTGGAATCCTGTCCGTATTGTCCAGCGTTTTGGTCGGGTAGATCGTATCGGTAGTCAGAACAAATACATCCAGCTGGTCAATTTTTGGCCCAACATTGCTTTGGACGCTTATATCGACCTCAAGGCGCGTGTGGAATCCAGAATGAAAATTTCTGTACTGACTTCAACGGCTGATGACAATGTCTTGACCAACGAGGAAATCGAGGACAATAATTATCGGAAGAAACAGCTCGAACGCCTCCAGACAGAAGTCGTTGATTTGGAAGATATGAATGAGGGGATTTCCATTATGGATCTAGGTTTGGAAGACTACCGCATGGACCTGCTCAGCTATTTAGCCAAACACCCAGAGTTAGAGTCTATGCCTAAAGGTCTCCAAGCAGTGGTTCAGGCAGGTCAAGGTCAGCCAGAAGGTGCTATCTTCCTCTTGAAAAATATTGCCAACCAGACCCATCTTAGTAAGAAAAATCGTCTTCATCCTTACTATCTGGTTTATATCAGTGACCAGGGAGAGACGGTCTACTCCATTGCGGATACCAAGGCATTGCTGGAGCACCTACGCATGATTACCAAGGGCAAAAATCAGCCTGAGAAAGATTTGGTGGCAACCTACAATCGTGCCACTGATGATGGCGCCAAAATGGAGCATTACTCCAACCTCTTGCAAAGAAGTCTTGAAAATCTCGTGGAGAGCGATGAGGAGACCTTCAATGAGTCCCTCTTCACGTCAGATACCATTGACTTTATGGATAGCGGGGTGGACGGAAGTGATGATTTTGAACTAGTGGCCTTCTTTGCCGTTTTGAAAGGAGAAGACTAAGATGCCATTTTTACCATCTACTCAGATTCCAAGACCCAAAGTCCTCTACAAGCCTTATCAAAAAGGCAACAAGGACTTTCTAGATAATTTTGGCTTGTCTACAGCTGATAAGCAGCTACTACGGCAACAAGTCGGCCAGATTACTGCTACCCATCAATTAGATGCCAAGACCCTCCCCATTCCAGCGGGCAAGACCATTCAGCAAATCATCGTCCTCCGGGTTGACCTCTTGAGTCAGCAACTAGACCCGCACTTACTAGCAGAGCTGGACACTTATCTGGGATTTTACACCCTCTTTCATCTGGTATTTCCAGATGGGACTAGCCAGTATTTGATTCATTTTAAGGAAAAGCTGGCGCAATCGAGAGAGGGTCGGAATTTTAAGATTGTTCGTCACTTTCAAACAGACAAACCTCTGGCATTGACTTACCAAGAAAGGGACTTGGATCAGTTTTATGAAAACTTGGTCAAACAAGCGGGGGAAGAAGAACTGGTCGGGGGCGGAGCTTCTATCAAAGACCAGATTGAGCAGACGGAACGCTTAGCAGCAATGGAAAAGAAAGCAGCCCAGCTCAAGAAAAAGATGTTTGCCGAAAAAGCCATGCGCAAACAAATGGAACTTCGAAAGGCCTACAAAGCCCTAGAAGAAGAAATCCAACAGTTGAGAACTAGCATTCACAGTTCAGAACCTTCATCTAAGGCTAGTTTTTAAGCTAGTCATCGTTGGTTTTTTTCAAAATATAGCCAGTATTTCTTCATAAAACTGCCTTGATTAGCTAAAAACTATTACTTATATGAAAGCACTTCACAAGTGAATACAGGTTCAAAAAAATCCACAGTAAATTCTGTGGACGATATGGTATAATAGAACAGTAGAAAAGTTCCAAAAGCGGGGCGGAAATCTATTTTGGGAGGTGGCAACTTCATTTTTGATGGAAAGTAAAACTTTCTCATCAAAAAACGCCAAAATCTAGTCATTTTGGCTAAAAGTTGCACTAATTCGATTTTTGAAAAGTATTGTTTCAAAAATCTCATGTCGATGCCAAAGACAATCAGCATCTCAATTGATTTTACTATAACTAATGTCTGTCGCAGAGGCCCTCGGGCTGATGTTTCAGTTTGGCACGTTACTAATCGTGCTACTGACATTTATTTTTAACAATCGTAAAAAATAAAAGACAGCCAACCGCTATGAAACTTTGACAGAGTGAACTAGCAGGTTGACTGTAATCTTCATTCGTCCCGTCTTTAAAATGCTCAAACAGTCTGGGAGACTGTTTGAGGTCGTTTCTCGAAAACGGAAGGAAACGATACTGGGATTGAGTTGGCGCTCAATCCCTTTTTCACCCTTATTATACCACAAACTAAAATCGTTTGACAATTTTTTATCTACATCATCAAAAAAGGCTTGACAGCCTAAGAAAAGGAGATTACCATGAGCACAGCACAGCACAGCACAGCACAGCACAGCACAGCACAGCAAAAGCTTGGAGACTACACTCAAGTTGAAAAGTTAGACCTGACTTCAAAAGATATTTTATCAGACAATATTACAAAAATTGGTCAGCTTTTTCCTGAGGTTCTAACAGAAAGTAGTGATGAAAATGGCAGGTTACGACCAGCCATTGACTTTGACAAGCTACGCCAATTTCTTTCAAGAGAGATTGTTGAGGGGCGGGAGTCCTATGAGTTTACCTGGGTCGGCAAACGCGGAGCGATTGCGGAGGCAGGTAAACCGACGACCCAGACCCTTCGCCCAGATCTTGAGGAAAGTGTTGATTTTGACAAGTCTGAGAATATCTTTATAACAGGGGACAATCTGGAAGTCCTCAAGGTCTTGCAGGAGTCTTATCTGGGCAAGATTGACATGATTTACATTGACCCACCTTATAATACAGGTCAGGACTTTGTCTATTCGGATAAATTCCAGATAAGTAAGGGAGAGATGGATGAGGCGACCGATAGTCTGGATGAGACTGGGCAACGTCTGGTGAAAAATGAAAAATTCTCTGCCCGCTATCACTCCGACTGGCTCAATATGATGTACCCTCGCCTAGTCCTTGCCCGCAATCTACTTAAAGATAGTGGCGTCATCTTTATCTCCATTGATGACAACGAACAAGCCAACCTCAAAGCTATCTGTGATGAGATATTTGGGGAGGAGAACTATATATCTACCATATGCGTCGAAACTAGTAGCGGTGTTTTTGGTATGAAAGCTAAACATGTCGATAGAACAATTGTAAAATCTAAGGATTATGTACATGTTTATTCTAAACAGCATGAAATTATTAGATTTTCTCCAATCTACACTAAGAGCAAGAAGATGTTTGATACTCACTTTACTTTTTATAAAAAGGGAGAATTTGAATGTCAATTTAATGAATTTTTACAAAACTCAGAATTAGTTAATAGTTACGCTAATAGATTGGGTATCACGAATAATATTGCTAATCTACATTTTATGATGTCCGTATTTCCTGATGTTAAAAACTTCATATTATCTGAGAGAGAAAATATTTATCGTATAAGAGACTATACTCTAAAAATTTCTAATGATGAGAAAGAGTTATTAAAAGATGGGAAAAAACATAGGATAAATAATTATTATGTTTATCAAAATGAAAAAGGAAAGTTATTATATTTATACCCTTTTTCTCAATTGACTAATATAACTAGTGATTACAAGTCAGAATTAACTAGTAGTGTCTTGGTTGGTGATTTGTGGAAATCCTTCAATGAGGACATGGGGAATATAGGAAAAGAAGGAGATGTGAAATTCTCAAACGGGAAAAAACCTGTTAGGTTAATTAAGAATATGTTGAAGATTGTTGGGAATAAAAATATGAAAATCCTTGACTTCTTCGCTGGTTCCGCAACTACTGCACACGCAGTTATGCAGTTGAACGCTGAAGACGGCGGTAACCGCAAGTACATTCTCTGTACGCTGGATGAGCAGGTGGCAGACAAATCAGCTGCCAAGGAGGCTGGCTATGAAACCATTGACCAGATTTCTCGTGAGCGGATTCGTCGGGCTGCGAAAAAGATTCAGGAAGAACATCCTGAAACTGTCGGCAAGCAAGACTTTGGTTTTAGAGCTTATAAGCTAGACAGTTCAAACTTCAAGGATGTCAGCCAAACACCAGACAGCTTTAGCCAAGAAAGCCTATTTGACAGTGTTTCCAACATCAAAGACGGTCGGACAGACCTTGACCTCCTCTTCCAGATTATGCTGACTTGGGGCATGAAATTATCTCTTCCGATTGCGAAAACTCAAATTGACGGTACAGTTGTTTACAATGTGGCAGACGGTGCCTTGATTGCCTGCTTTGCAGATGAGATTTCAGAAAGCGTCCTCCGCCAAATCGCCAAAGAAGAACCTCTCCGTGCGGTCTTCAAGGATGAATCCTTCGCCAACTCCGCAGCTAAAATCAACCTGGGTCAAATCTTCAAAGAAGAAGCACCAAATACCAAAGTGAAGGTGGTGTAAAAATTGAATAAACAGCAACTAAAAGAAGTTTCTAAAGATACAATGATTGAAACTTTTTTAGATATTTTACAGTCACAAGGTACAGATTTTATAAAAGAACAAGGTTTGTCACTGATTTCAGAAATTGGATTTGAGACAGCTTTATCATTTGTACCAGCATTAGGCGGAGCAGTATCATCTTATAGGACAAACCGAGCTATCCGCAATCTTGAAATACAGGTACATCAGCTTGCAGAATATCAAGAAGTCATACAGAAAAACCTAAATATCATGTCAGTTGAGGTAAGAAAGGAGTTAGATAAACTATTTCTGTACATGCTTGAAAAAACAGTTAATGAGAAGCAAGAACAGAAAATTCAATATTTAACAAATGCATTTATTAATCTTACTGGACATAGTGAAATTGATGTAGATATTTCGTATATTTATTTTGATACATTGGAGCAGTTGACATTTCTGGATATAAAAGTATTGGTTGAAATCAGTAAGTCACATTTTTATTATTACTTGAATCCAGATGAACAACCTGATACGACAATAAAAGATGAACAATTCTCGGCGATAAAATCGAACTTATATCGTTTGGGACTAGCTGAAAATAAATTTGAAAAAGACTTGGGAGAGGATTTAGGAAAAACAAATACGACTTTGGAAGAACTACGAAAAGCTATCATTGAACTTCAAGAATTTCTTTCTAAGTCTAAAGGTAAGATTACTTCAATTAAAAACAAGACACGGGCAAAGGTTTCTAAATTGAAAGCCAGAGACAAAATAGTAATTTCGAAGTTTGGCAAGGAAATGATAGAGTTTTTCAAGGAACAGGAGGCAACCAATGAAACTTCAATTTAAGCAGCAGCAATTTCAGTTAGATGCGGTGGCCTCTGTTGTGGATGTTTTTGCTGGTCAGGATAAACACAGCGGTTTTGACTACCACATGGATAAAGGACAAGAGACAGGTGCGGAACTGGATATGAATTTTATCGGTTTCCGCAATGCTCCCATCCAGCTTTCACAGGAGACTATCAGCCAGCAGGTACGAACTCAGCAGCTCCGCCATGGACTTAAACCTTCCGAAAACCTATCCATCCAAAAAGTCGATGGTCGTCCGTCTTACAATTTGACCATTGAGATGGAGACAGGGACAGGGAAGACCTATACCTATATCCGCACTCTGATGGAGCTCAACAAGCAGTATGGCTGGCTCAAGTTTATCATTGTGGTGCCCAGCATCGCCATTCGGGAGGGGGTGCTCAAGTCCTTTGAGATCATGGCAGACCATTTCCAGATGGAGTACGGCAAGAAACCACGCTACTTTGTCTATGATTCGAGCCGTTTGGGAGAGCTGGACAAGTTCGCCAACTCCTCGGACATTCAGGTCATGATTATCAACTCCCAGGCCTTTAATGCCACTGGAGCAGATGCCCGTCGCATTCACACCGAGCAGGAAAGTTTCCGCTGGAGAAAGCCCATCGATGTCATTGCAGCGACCAATCCGATTTTGATCATCGATGAGCCTCAGTCGGTTGAGGGGAAAAAGACTAAAGAACGCTTGGAGGACTTCAAACCCCTATTTACCCTCCGCTATTCAGCCACCCATAAGGACAAGCACGATATGATTTATCGTCTGGATGCCTTGGACGCCTATAATAAAAAGTTGGTTAAGAAGATTGCCGTTAAGACCGTGGAGCAGACTTCTACCACAGGTACACAAGGCTACCTTTATCTGCAAGAACTGATTCCGCAAAAACCAGGGCCCAAGGCTCGGATTGAGTTTGAAATGCGGACCAAGTCAGGCGATGTCAAACGGGTGACCAAATTGGTTGAGCAAAATTTTGCTCTTTTTGAAGAGTCAGGCAACCTACCAGCCTATCAGGACGGTTGGACTTTGAGCAATTTTGATGCGCGTGAAGGCGAAAATTCCATTCAAATCGGTGCCAATCGCAAACTCCATGTGGGCGAAGTGATTGGGGAAACCAACGAAGATGACATTCGTCGTATACAGATTCGGGAAACCATTGCCAGTCACCTGCAAAAAGAAGAAGGCCTATATAAACGAGGTATCAAGGTGCTATCTCTCTTCTTCATCGATGAAGTTGCCAAGTACAAGTGCTATGACGAGCAAAATGATGCCTACAATGGCACCTATGCCCAGATATTTGAAGAGGAATATGAAGCCCAGGTCAAGGCTTTATTGGAAGATCCCAACCTCCATGGCAGCAACTTTTGGCATTATCTCAACAAGCACCAAGAAGGCAATTCCGTTCACGCAGGTTATTTCTCCGTTGATAAGGTGAAAAAATCGGACAAGGTCAAGTTTGTGGACTACAAATCGGCAACTGAAAAGAAAAACAATCAGTCTAACGACAAGGATGCCTTTGATTTAATCATGAAGGACAAGGAGCGTCTGCTGTCCTTTGATGAGCCAGTACGTTTTATCTTCTCCCACTCAGCCCTCAAAGAAGGCTGGGACAATCCCAATGTCTTTCAGATTTGTACCTTGAAAAATACGGGTACGGAGACAGAAAAACGGCAAAAGATTGGTCGTGGGATGCGTCTTGCTGTTGACCAAAAAGGTGTCCGTCAGGATGAGGAACTGTTAGGAGCAGATGTTCATAACATTAACAAATTGACCGTCATTGCCAATGAAAGCTACGAAGACTTTGCCAAGAACTTGCAAAGAGAACTCAAGGAAATCTTGGCTGACCGACCAAGCAAAGTGGAAGTGGATCTTTTTGTCAATAAGGTCTTGGAAAATGAAGTTGGTCAAAAACTGACTGTCACCAAGGAAGTAGCTAAAGAGATTGAACATCAGTTGATTAAGCAAGATTATATTGACAGCAAGGGAAATCTGACCACCACTTACTTTGAACAAAAGGATACCAGCCAGTTTACTTTATCGGAAAACTTAGCTGGCTACGAAGTTGCGGTAAAAGACATCTTGGAATCTATTTACGATGCCAATCGTTATCATATTGAGCGTGAAAATGATTCGGAAGTTGTCTTTGCTAGAGAAATCAATCCTGACAACTACAACCGTCAAGAGTTTAAACGTCTGTGGGAAAGCATTCATCACAAGTCCACCTACTATGTCGAGTTTGACGATGAGGAATTGATTGAAAAATCTGTTAAGGCATTGAATGAGTCTCTGTTTGTCAAAAAGCCAAGCTATATGATTACAGAAGCTGAGGCAAGGGAAATGAAAGCTGAACAAGGTTTGGATTTCAAGGTCAATAAAGACGGCAAGCGTCAGGCTGAATTGGACAAGTCATCTATCCAACTCCGCTATGATTTGTTGGGTGA
Source organism: Streptococcus sp. P25B114 (assembly GCF_053010325.1). Classification (NCBI taxonomy): domain Bacteria; kingdom Bacillati; phylum Bacillota; class Bacilli; order Lactobacillales; family Streptococcaceae; genus Streptococcus; species Streptococcus sp. P25B114. The sequence continues at coordinate 74,690 of NZ_JBRKNW010000009.1, forward strand.
AATCGCCAGTCGCACAGAGTTGAAACGGAAAACAGTTGCCGCTATCCTGAAACAGATCTCACCAAGCAAGTTTGACATGTTCGCCTATAACCCTGAGGCATTTATCCAACGAACAAGCCGCCTGATCAATGAACAAAAGGCCAGTCAGGTGATTGAGCATATCCGCTACAATATCTTGGAAGAAACCTTTGACACTTCTGTTTTTACGGATAACCCAGAAAGCGGAAAATTGTCGGACAAACGGATACTGGAATCGCAAAAAGGCGTGTATAATTATGTAAAGGTTGATTCGGATACGGAGCGGAAGTTCAAAGAAGAGTTGGATCAATTTGAAGATGTTATGGTCTATACTAAGTTGCCAAGCGAATTTAAGATTTCCACCCCTCTGGGTGACTACAATCCTGACTGGGCAATTGCCTTTCGAGATGGTTCGGTTAAGCATGTTTACTTTGTAGCCGAAACCAAGGGTTCCATGTCTAGTTTGCAACTGAAAGGGGCAGAGCTAGCAAAAATTGAGTGTGCCAAGGCTCACTTCAAAGCCTTGAAAGAAAAAGGTTTGATTGCTGACGACCACATGTACGATGTGGTGGATTCCTATGAAAAATTATTAGAAATCGTGAGAGGATAAGCAACCAAGCAATCCTTCTCACAAGAGAAGGAGAAATATATGGGTGCATTTCTGTTTTTTACATTCGCCATCTGTTATCTGATTGGCATTATCGCCATTGCCATCGCTTACTCGTTCTTTCGTAGGAAATAGGAGGTATGCTAGATGGACAAAATTGTGATTTGGTTTTTGATTTTGCTTTGGGCCTCACCAGTAATTATTGTTGCCTTGGCAGGTGGCTTCGTCATTTTCAGCCTATTATTTGGTAGAAGGAAATAATGTCTTTGAACATTGCAAAGTCACACAACCTATCGTAAAGTTGTAATATATTTAGGATATACAGGGAGAGTGTAATGCCTTACCGTAAATTAACATCAAGAGATCGGACTTTTATCAAAGGGCAGACGGACCGCTTGCTGAATCAGATGAATAGCAATGCGGAATATTTGGCGACTGTCCAGACCTATGAGGCAGCCAAGGTCCGTGCCAACCAAGCCTATTTGGCTATGGAGCTGGAAGACGACCCAGAGAAAAAGCTACGACTGGCAAAATTAGTTGAAACCTATTCTGCCCAAGCCCAAACGATACTGGATGATTGGGATGCGAGAAATAGCAAAGCTGAAAAAGAAGCTAGGAATTTAAAGTTAATCTTGTGGCTGACCGTACTCTTCGCCCTCAGCTTTTTCTTCCCTGTCAATATTATTCTAGCCCTCCTATTTGCAGTCTGGTTCTATCGGAATTACCTTCGTTCAAGCAGAATTGCCCAAGTGCCTAAGTTTACTGCGAGCCAGTCATTAGTGACAGAAGAGGAAAGTTATGAAGACTGGCTGACAAAAAAGATTGTCACACTTAATAAAGACAAGCGTGAGTGGACAGAGGGCGTACTTGCAAAATATGACAGTTTGGATGAAATAGCAGCAGGTATTGGTAAAATTAATGAGATAGATAAAGAAGCTGGTAAGAAAATTCTCCATCGTTATCAAGCAATCTTAGCTGATATTGAAAAATTACCAGATTCTGACCAGAAAACCTATTATTTAGATTTTCATCGAGAAATGATAGCTGATTTGGGAAATGTATTTGAACAACTCCATATCGTATAAGAACACCGGGAACAGTTCCAAACTGGTTCCGGTTTTTCGATATTCGTCAATTGACAAGAACAGAACTATAATTTTATAGAGAAGATAGACATTAGCATTCCACTCGGCTTGTATCATATGTATAGCATGTGAAGGAAGACTTGTATTTAGAACCGCTTTGTGATTTAGCTGAAAATATGATAAAATAGGATGTTGTCAATAACAGGGTTTCATTTGCTCTGAATTTGAAAGGAAAAAAGCATGACAAAAACACCGTTTTATATCACCACACCGATTTATTATCCGTCTGGAAAACTTCATATCGGTTCAGCTTACACGACCATTGCCTGTGATGTATTGGCTCGTTACAAACGCCTTATGGGGCATGAAGTCTACTATCTAACAGGGCTTGATGAGCACGGACAAAAGATTGAGGAGAAGGCAAAAGAGGCTGGTCTAACACCGCAAGCCTACGTTGACGGCATGGCGGTTAGCGTTAAGGAGCTTTGGAACTTGTTGGACATCTCTTACGACAAGTTTATCCGCACGACCGACGATTACCACGAGGAAGTGGTGGCGGCTGTTTTTGAAAAATTGCTGGCGCAGGACGATATTTACTTGGGAGAGTATTCTGGTTGGTACTCCGTATCAGACGAGGAATTTTTCACCGAGAGCCAATTAGAAGAGGTCTTCCGAGATGAAAACGGCAAGGTAACAGGTGGTATCGCTCCGAGCGGCCACGAGGTTGCCTGGGTTTCAGAAGAGTCCTATTTCCTCCGCCTCAGCAAGTATCAGGATAAATTGGTCGAGTTCTTCAATGCTCATCCAGACTTTATCCAGCCAGACGGTCGCCTCAATGAAATCATGAAAAACTTCATCGAGCCAGGCTTGGAAGATTTGGCAGTATCCCGTACCTCATTTACTTGGGGAGTACCTGTTCCATCAAATCCTAAACACGTTGTTTACGTATGGATTGATGCCCTGCTCAACTATGCGACGGCTTTGGGCTATGGACAAGAAGACCATGCCAACTACGACAAGTTCTGGAATGGAACAGTTTACCACATGGTTGGGAAGGACATTCTTCGTTTCCACTCCATTTACTGGCCAATCATGCTCATGATGCTGGATATGAAGTTGCCAGACCGCTTGGTCGCTCATGGCTGGTTTGTCATGAAAGATGGCAAGATGTCCAAGTCTAAGGGCAATGTAGTCTATCCAGAAATGCTGGTCGAGCGTTTCGGCTTGGATCCACTTCGTTACTACCTCATGCGTAGTCTGCCAGTTGGCTCTGACGGAACCTTCACACCAGAAGATTATGTTGGTCGTATTAACTACGAACTGGCCAACGACCTTGGAAACTTGCTCAACCGTACCGTTGCCATGATTAACAAGTATTTCGGCGGTCAGGTACCAACCTTTGTTGCCAATGTGACAGATTTTGATGCGGATTTGGCGGCAGTAGTGGCTGAAAACTTGTCAAGCTACCACAAGTATATGGAAGCAGTTGACTATCCACGCGCCTTGGAAGCGGTCTGGAATATCATCTCCCGTACCAACAAGTACATCGATGAAACAGCACCGTGGGTCTTGGCAAAAGAAGTAGCTGACCGTGACAAGTTGGCAGCGGTTATGGCTCACTTGACAGCAGGTCTTCGTGTGGTGGCGCACCTCATTCAACCATTTATGATGACGACGTCTAATGCCATTATGGAACAACTTGGTTTGGGAACAGAATTTGATCTTGAAAACCTTGACTTTGCAGGTCTTCCAGCTGGTTTGACAGTGGTCGCAAAAGGTACGCCTATCTTCCCGCGTCTGGATATGGAAGAGGAAATCGCCTATATCCAAGCCCAAATGGGTGGCAGCTCTGCTATTTCCCAAGAGGAAGAAAAAGAGTGGAACCCAGCCGACGTGGAACTCAAAAACGAGAAAGCTGCGATCAAGTTCGAGGACTTTGATGCGGTTGAAATCCGTGTGGCCGAAGTCAAGGAAGTAGCCAAGGTGGAGGGATCTGATAAGTTACTTAAATTCCGCTTGGATGCTGGTGACGGTCAGGATCGCCAAATCCTGTCTGGTATCGCCAAGAACTATCCAAATGAGCAAGAGTTGGTCGGCAAGAAAGTCCAAATCGTTGCCAACCTCAAGCCACGTAAGATGATGGGCTTGCTCAGCCAGGGCATGATCCTCTCAGCCGAACATGGTGACAATTTAACACTCTTAACAGTCGATCCATCCGTGCCAAACGGCAGTCAGATTGGGTAAAATTACTTAAAAAGACACAAAAACCAGCCTAGTCAGCTGGTTTTTTGAGTGCTTTCCATTCCTCTTCTAGGATTGCCATGATGAGTGTATCGGCATAACTGTCTGCTGTCTTCTGGCTGTCACGCTTGATGCCTTCCAAACGAAAGCCAGCTTTTTCATAGGCACGTTTCGCACGCGGATTGAAGGAAAAAACTTCCAGTTCCAAGCGATGTAAGCCAACCTGCTCAAAAGCGAAATCTCTGGTTTTCTCGACTGCCCAAGAGCCCAGACCTTGTCCCAGATAGTCCTCGTCAAAGATAACGATACGGAAGTTAGCATAGCTGTTCTCCCAATCCAGTTCATTGATAACCGACTCACCGATAAAGGTCCCGTCAGGTGCAATCATTATAAAATCAAACCGGTCAGGGTCAGTGACAATCCGGTTGTAGAAGTTGATAACGTCATCTTTAGTGTAAGTTCCCGAGCTCCCTGTCAAACGGTAGATTTCTGCAGAAGGCATGGAAAAGCAGTCCTCATAGTATTTCTCTGCAAAGCCCACTTGAAAGGACTGCAGAATGAAGCCATCCTTTTCCCATTTGATAATATTTTTGGTCATTTTCCATCTCCTTTTCATCATTTTACCACAACTTGCGAACTAATAAAGAGAGGAGGTTTTATGTTAGTTGCACTTGATGAAGATGGGCAAGTCTTTAATGTCTTGGAAAATCCTGCGCCGCAAGGCAGTTTTTCCTGTCCAGGTTGTGGAGGACTTGTCCGATACAAATCTGGAAAAATTCTGCGTTCGCACTTTGCCCACGTCACCCTGCGGGACTGCCATTACTTTTCCGAGAATGAATCCGCCCAGCATCTGTCACTTAAGTCTTGTCTGTACAGATGGTTAATCAATGCCGAACAAGTTGAACTTGAAAAAAGCCTGCCCAGTATAGGGCAGGTCGCGGATTTATTTGTTAATAATAGTCTAGCTTTGGAAGTCCAATGTTCCAGTCTGCCGATTTCTCGTTTGCAGCTGAGGACGCAGGCCTATCGTGAGGGTGGTTATCTGGTTCTTTGGTTGCTTGGCAAGGATTTGTGGCTCAAGGAACGACTGACCAATTTGCACAAGCAATTTCTCTCTTTTAGTATGAATATGGGGTTTCACCTCTGGGAATTAGATGACGAGAAAAAAGAATTGCGGCTCCGTTACCTTATTCATGAAGACTTACGAGGTAAGGTCCACTGTATGACTAAGGTTTTTCCATTTTGCGAGGGAAATTTATTGGACATCTTGCGTCTGCCTTTTGCCAAGCAAGCTTTATCGCATCTTACTTGCCCGTTAGATAGGGATTTGCCTCGCTACATTGCTCAACAGCTTTATTACAAATCCCCCAAATGGCTCGCCCTGCAGGCAGAGTCTTATAGCCGAGGGGAGAATTTGCTGACAAAGACGGCAGAAGAATGGTACCCCCACATCCGTCTGCCCCGCTCTGCCATTGGCTTTGCCCAAATCAAGCAAGACCTGACACCGATTTACCAAGCATTTGATCGGTTTTACGACAAAGCAAAAGATAAGAGAAAACAAATCTTGTATCCACCTATAATGTATAGACAATTTATGTAAATAATGATATAATAAAAAAGGTTTACAAGGAGGTTCGTGGAATGAAATTCAGTCGTTTTACCTTAGTAACTGCCTCTTTACTGCTAATAGCTTGCTTATCAGCTTGTGCTGTCAGGTATGAGGAAGGGCAAACAAGCACTGCCTCGAGTCAGCAAGTGCAAACAATCAATGAGGAAGAAGCGCAGAAATTTACCTCCCAGCATAGTCAGAAAGTAGCATCTAAAGAAGTAGGAGATGACGGAGGAACACTCATAGTCTTTGAAGATGGTACGGAATACCTTTTCACTGATGAATATTATATGCTTTCCTACCAAAGCGGTTGTAAGGTAACCTATTTCATTGAAAGTGGTGATTATACTGTAGCGACAGATGAATACGAAGGCGAAGACAAAGCAAGTACAGCTAAGGGACAGGTCGGACAGTATTTTGTAGACAGTGGCTACTCTATTTCTTTTGCAAATGATGGCACCCTTCTCATTGATTTACAAGGAAATTTCACCCACCAGTATGATGACCAGGAGAAAAAAGGAAATATTAAAGATGCGGAAGGAAATAGTTACGTCGATAGCTTGTTAAACCAATATGGCATCCCGAACCTTGCCTTTTATGACAGCTTTGTCAAAGAAGTTGTAGCAGATGCCAAGACCTACTTTACTACTGATGAGTAGGTTGTAAGCCCTCCCTTTTCAATGGAAAGCGAGGCTTTTTTGTGGTAAAATAATAGGAACGGAGGATTTATTATGTCAAAACAACGTTATGAAATTGAAGAAAAATACCAGTGGGATTTAGCGACTGTTTTCCCGACAGATGAGGCTTGGGAAGCCGAGTTGGCTGATCTCCAAGCAGAAACAGAAAAAGCTAAGGTCTTTGCAGGTCACTTGCTGGACTCAGCTAAGAGCCTCTTGGAGATTAGCGAAACCCAGCTTGGTCTTATGCGCCGGCTTGAAAAGCTCTATGTCTATGCGTCCATGAAGAACGACCAGGATACCCGCGAAGGCAAGTATCAGGAGTTTCAAGCCAAGGCTTTGGCCCTTTATTCTGCCTTTTCACAGGCTTTTGCCTTCTATGAGCCAGAATTTATGGCGATTACTGAGGAGCAACTAGAGGCTTTCAAGGTAGAAGAGCCAGCTCTGAGTCAGTACAGCCACCAATTTGAAAAACTCTTGGCAGCCAAGGACCATATCTTGTCACAGGAAGTAGAAGAAGTTCTTGCGGCGACCAGTGAGATTTTCGATGCTCCGTCTGAAACCTTCTCTGTTTTGGACAATGCCAGCCTGCGTTTCCCAGAAATCGCAGACGAGGACGGCAAGTTGGTGCCCCTTTCTCATGGCAACTACATTTCCTTTATGGAGTCCAAAAATCGCGAAGTGCGTCAAGAGGCCTATGAGGCACTCTACGAAACCTACGAGCAGTTCCAGCATACCTACGCCAAGACTCTTCAGTCTAACGTTAAGGTCAATAACCTTAAAGCTCGTTTGCGGAAGTACGATTCAGCCCGTCACGCAGCACTTTCTGCCAACTTTATCCCAGAGTCTGTTTACGATACATTAGTGTCAGCAGTCAACAAGCACCTCCCGCTCTTGCACCGCTACATCAATTTGCGTAAGAAACTCTTGGGAATCGATGATCTCAAGATGTACGATATGTATACACCGCTTTCGAGCACAGATACAAAAGTCACCTATGAAGAAGCCTTGGCTACTTGTGCCGATACCTTGGATATCTTTGGTGATGAGTACGCGGCCATTGTCAAAGAAGCCTTTGAAAACCGCTGGATTGATGTCCATGTCAACGAAGGCAAGCGTTCAGGAGCCTATTCAGGTGGTGCTTACGACACCAACGCCTTCATGCTCCTCAACTGGCAGGACAATTTGGACAATATGTACACCCTGATTCACGAAACAGGGCATTCACTTCATTCGATGTTGACTCGTCAGAATCAGCCCTATGTCTATGGTCACTATTCGATTTTCTTGGCTGAGATTGCGTCAACAACCAACGAAAATCTCTTGACAGAGAAGCTCTTGGCAGAAGTGGAAGACGACAAGACCCGCTTTGCTATTCTCAATCACTACCTCGACGGCTTCCGTGGAACGGTCTTCCGTCAAACCCAGTTTGCTGAGTTTGAGCAGGCTATTTACAAGGCTGACCAGGAAGGCCAAGTCTTGACCGCTGATTTCCTCAACCAGCTTTACGGTGAACTCAATGAGAAGTATTATGGCTTGTCTGCGGAAGAAAATCCATTGATTCAGTATGAGTGGGCTCGGATTCCACATTTCTATTACAATTTCTATGTTTACCAATATTCAACTGGCTTTGCGGCAGCGTCTGCTTTGGCAGATAAGATTGTCAATGGTAGCCCAGAGGACAAGGAAAACTACCTCAACTACCTCAAGGCTGGTAGCTCTGATTATCCACTCAATGTCATTGCAAAAGCTGGCGTGGATATGACCAAGGAAGACTATCTCAACGATGCCTTCAAGGTCTTTGAAGCCCGCTTGACAGAGTTGGAATCTCTCGTTGAGAAAGGTGTGCACCTATAAGATGATTTCCTACAAACGATCTTTAGTCTATCCGCTTGTCAGTTTTAACCTTGCGGCGTTGATTGGCATCGGTGTGATGACCAAACCAGAACCTGCAGTTGGACTAGGACTTGTCTTTCTCCTGGTCGCTATCCTATCGGCTATCTATGCGTATGTCTTGCGCCAGCAGGGTGAAGTCTTTCTCTTAACAGCTGAAGGCTTGGACTTTCAGGAAAAAATCGGCTCACCACGCCAGCATTTTTCAATGGAAGAAATTGGAGAGATGCGCTATATAGTGCGGCCTATTTATCGGGATTTTTTGTCGCATAAGCTGAGGATTGTTGGAAATACAGGGAATTTGTTAGTTGAAGTGAATTTGAATGCCCTGGCTGGAGCGGACTTTAACGACATTTACCATTTTGTGCAAGAAGTCGCTCCCTATGTCCAGTGGGATTTTCCTACGAATTAAGAAGGAGGAAGCATGCTAACAGAAAATCAATTGCAGGATATTTTTGAAATAGCTGAAATCCTGTCAAATAGCGACAGAGACCTGTTCGCACAGTTGAAAGAGGTAGTTTTTGCAACGGATCCCAATCATATTTTGAATATGTTCGAGTCCTATTTGTCAGCTGAGGAGTTTGACCAATTTTTGGACCAGGTGACGGAGTCAGAAAAAGACAATTTATGGTTGATTTTAGTCACGCTGTTAACCAAGCAGGACTATATTTTCCCTTGTGATATAGAAGTTGACTTGACGGATTTTATCAATGGTTTCGATCAGCTCAAACAGGTACGTGCTGCAGGTATTTTACTAAAATTGGATCCGGATGGACTCAATCCAGGCGCCAATCTTGCACAGTGGCTCGTAACGATTAATGCCAAGTTTGAAGCTGAAGGCTTGGCTGCGGGCTTGCTGTCAATTACAGAAGACAAGTTTTATGTTTTCTTTAATCAGATTGAAAAAGTAGCCCGGTTGCAGCAGCTGGCACAAGGACTTGATATTGTGATTGCCTAATCATTGAGTATGAATGTGTTATTTTGGGGAATAAAAAGGGCAAGCCTTGCTTACCCAAATATTTTTTTCCAGAAGGAAGGTTTTGTATCTTCCTTTTTTTCTGTTTTTGTCATCCATTCTGGAAAGTTTGCTGCGAATGCAATATCCTCCTTATCGACAGCATGGTCCGTGTGGAATAGGAGAGCATAAGGAGAAGCGCCAACTTTCTCATCAATAATGCTGGCTGTGATGCTACCCTGCTGAGCAATTTTCATCAGTGCGATTTGCAGGCTATCGGACAGGGAAGGGGACAACTTGAGAAAGAGAGGACTGGTTTCTGACAGGAGTTTTTGGCAGATATAAGCAAAGTTCTTTGCCAGGTCAGGATGATTGGCCTCTTCAAAATTGAGAATGAGGACCACCCGTTCGCGGAAGGTTCCCATGTATTTACGCTGTTGGTCAGGGTCCAGTCTAGTCTCGCCAGATGCTTTTTGTAAAATGGTAGAATGTAAATCAGTCATGTTGATTAGTATAACATAGTTGAAAAAGTTCGCCAAGGAAGACGCTTACATCATTTCTTTCAGCAAAATAACCTATTTTTTCTTGAAAAATCCCTGCTTTTAAGGTATGATAGCTTTGTAACAATTTTAAACTCATAAGGAGAGTAATATAATGTCAATTATTACTGATGTTTACGCTCGCGAAGTCCTTGACTCACGCGGTAACCCTACACTTGAAGTTGAAGTTTATACTGAATCAGGTGCTTTCGGACGTGGTATGGTTCCTTCAGGAGCTTCTACTGGTGAGCACGAAGCAGTTGAGCTTCGCGATGGTGACAAGTCTCGTTACCTTGGTCTTGGTACTCAAAAAGCTGTTGACAACGTAAATAACGTGATTGCTGACGCTATCATCGGTTACGACGTTCGTGATCAACAAGCTATCGACCGCGCTATGATCGCTCTTGACGGTACTCCTAACAAAGGTAAATTGGGTGCAAACGCAATCCTCGGTGTTTCTATCGCTGTTGCGCGTGCAGCTGCTGACTACCTTGAAGTGCCACTTTACACTTACCTTGGCGGATTTAACACTAAAGTATTGCCAACTCCAATGATGAACATCATCAACGGTGGTTCTCACTCAGACGCTCCAATCGCTTTCCAAGAATTCATGATCTTGCCAGTTGGCGCTCCTTCATTCAAAGAAGGTCTTCGTTGGGGTGCTGAAGTATTCCACGCTTTGAAGAAAATCTTGAAAGCTCGTGGTTTGGTAACAGCTGTTGGTGACGAAGGTGGCTTCGCTCCTAAGTTCGAAGGAACTGAAGACGGTGTTGAAACAATCATCGAAGCGATCGAAGCTGCTGGTTACGAAGCTGGCGAAAACGGCATCATGATCGGTTTCGACTGTGCGTCATCTGAATTCTACGACAAAGAGCGTAAAGTTTACGACTACACTAAATTCGAAGGCGAAGGCGCTGCTGTTCGTACATCTGCAGAGCAAATCGATTACCTTGAAGAATTGGTTAACAAGTACCCAATCATCACTATCGAAGATGGTATGGATGAAAACGACTGGGATGGCTGGAAAGCTCTTACTGAGCGTCTTGGCAAACGTGTTCAATTGGTTGGTGACGACTTCTTCGTAACAAACACTGACTACCTTGCACGTGGTATCAAAGAAGGTGCTGCTAACTCAATCCTTATCAAAGTTAACCAAATCGGTACTCTTACTGAAACATTCGAAGCTATCGAAATGGCTAAAGAAGCCGGTTACACTGCCGTTGTATCACACCGTTCAGGTGAAACTGAAGATTCAACAATCGCTGACATCGCAGTTGCAACTAACGCTGGCCAAATCAAGACAGGTTCATTGTCACGTACAGACCGTATCGCTAAATACAACCAATTGCTTCGTATCGAAGATCAATTGGGTGAAGTTGCAGTCTACAAAGGCTTGAACTCATTCTATAATTTGAAAAAATAAAACAGTCTGGGAGACTGTTTTATCCCTGAGCTAGAATAGCGAAGGTTATAATAAGAACAAGTCTGGAAATATCCAGACTTGTTTTTCAATGTCTGGGAGACTGTTTTATCCCCGAGCTAGCATAGCGAGGGTTATAATAAAAACAAGTCTGGAAATTTCCAGACTTGTTTTTCGTAGTACACTGTACTAATTTATCCCCGAGCTAGCATAGCGAGGGTCATAATAAGAACAAGTCTGGAAATTTCCAGACTTGTTTTTCGTAGTACAGTGTACTAATTTATCCCCGAACTAGGATAGCTAGGGTTATAGTGGAAACAAGTTCGGAATTATCTGGACTTGTTTTTTGTCGTGCAGTGTACAACTTATCCCTATGGCTCCCGAACTAGCAAGGTTTTAAGGATATGAAGATGCCCTCTGATTTAATTGGGAGGATTTTTGTAAAGTGGGGCAAATAAGGGTCACTATTTTACATGGATTTTTTATGGCAACATTGTTGGTTGTATTTACAGTCTTGATTATCTTATGTTGGTGATTGTGGTACCTATCTCCGATATTGTACAAATAGAACGAGAAATTGTATAATATCTAAGAAAAGCAGGATAAAAAAAGAGTGGGAATTGAACTGCACCCCAAAAGTTAGACACAAAATCTAACGATTGGGGTGTTTTTCTTATGAAATTAAGTTATGAAGATAAACTAGAAATATATTTGCTTAGAAAGAGTGGCATGTCGTGGGTCAACCTTAGCCAGATATACAAGGTCACTATTGCTAATCTCACCTACATGATAAAACTCATGGATCGATATGGCGTGGAAAGCGTTGAAAAAGGTAAAAATAGGTATTATTCACCTGAATTAAAGCAAGAAATAATGGATAAGGTCTTGATTCATGGGTGTTCTCAACTCTCAGTTTCCCTTGATTATGCCTTGCCAAATCGAGGAATGCTTCCCAATTGGATAGCACAATACAAGAAAAACGGGTATACTATTCTTGAAAAACCAAGAGGGAGACCGAGCAAGATGGGACGTAAACGCAAGAAAACCTGGGAAGAGATGACGGAATTAGAGCGCCTTCAAGAGGAA